>CBFGIH010000074.1:0-3148 GCA_965648775.1 Caldifarciminota bacterium
GCGCGGCGAGTCTGGAAGCGGTTTACCGGATGCTATTGAAATTGATCTACGAAGCCGAAAAAAAATGAAGCCTTTGAGGAACCAATAATGCGACGAGCTGAGTTAGCCATTATGCTGATCATCCTGGCGGTCATGACCGCGTTGAACGTTTATCATTATGTTCAGCGCCGCCGCCAGGTTAAATTTTTCGCCGCGGTTCTGGAGGAGGGTGTTCGAAAAATATCAATCAACCACGCCCGCCGTGATGAATTGGAAAGCTTGCCGGGCATCGGGCCCGGCCTGGCGCAGCGCATAATTGAACAGCGCCAGAAAATTGGTTCATTCAAGCGCCTGGAACAACTCAAGGAAGTGAAGGGCGTTGGCGAGAAGGTTTTCCGACGCATCATGCCCTTTCTGGAACTCTAAGCGAGGATCGAACATGCGCATTGTTACGAACGAGGAAATGAAAAAGATTGATCGATGGGCACAACGCGACCTGGGCATTCCCAGCGCGGTGCTCATGGAAAATGCCGGCCGCGGTTGCGTTGATCTGCTGTCCCAATACCGCAGTCTTCGTGACCTGAGAGTGCTGGTGGTTTGTGGCCCGGGCAACAACGGCGGTGACGGCCTGGTCATTGCCCGTCATGCTCGGAACCGAGGCTGCACTGTGCAGGTGCTTCTGACTATTCCGGCTCGGGCCTTGGCCGGCGATGCTCTGGTTAATTATCAAATTGCGCGGCGCAGCAGCTTCGATCTTCAAACCAATGCCGGTCCGGCGGAGCTGGCGCGGGTTATCCGGACTTTCCGCCCTGCTTGCATTGTTGATGCGCTTTTTGGTACGGGCTTTCATGGCGCGCCCGCGCTTCGCTACGCACGGTTGTTTGAAATGATCAACGAATCCGATGCCCTGGTGCTGGCCGTGGATATTCCATCCGGCATCAACGGCGATACAGGTCAATTCGAGCGCACGTGCGTTGTCGCGGACGTCACCGCCATCATGGGGCTGCCCAAGCGTGGGCACTGGCTGTACCCCGGCCACGAACTCTGCGGCCATTTGCATCTGGTGGATATCGGGATCCCCATGGATTTGATCGCAGACGGTTTTCCGCAGGTGCCAAGCTATGAATTCATAGGGCATTTGCTGCCCCGACGGACACCAGCCGGGCACAAAGGGACTTTCGGAACCGTCGTGACCGTGGCCGGCGCCCGAGGGTATTCTGGGGCGGCGGTTTTATCCGTCCGCGCGGCGTTCAAAACTGGCGCCGGTTATGTCCGGGCGGCCGTGCCGGCATCGATCTCAGAAATTATTGAAAACCGCGCCCTGGAGGCAGTCAAAATCGTTTTGCCGGAAACAGCCTCAGGTACGATCGCTCGCCGGTCGGTGGCAATCCTGGCGCCGTTATTAAAAAATTGTTCCTCCGTCATCCTTGGTCCAGGCTTGACTACCAACGAAGAGACTGCTCTTTTTTTAGCCGAAATCCTGCCGCTGATTTCATCGCCGGCAGTTATCGATGCGGATGCCCTTAATATCATAGCGCAGCGTCCATCTCTTTTCCACCGGCTTAAGGTTCCTTTTGTCATCACGCCGCATCCGGGTGAGTTTTCACGGTTGACTGGCTATACGCCGGCCGACGCCAATAACCAGCGCATTGATTTGACGGCGGATTATGCCCGCAGCCTCGGCGGTGTCGTGGTGCTAAAAGGGGCGCCGACGATCGTGGCTTCGCCGTCAGGCAGAATTTATGTCAATCCCACCGGAAATTCGGGCCTGGCCACGGCCGGTTCCGGCGATGTGCTGGTGGGGATGATTGGCGGACTGATGGCCCAGGGAGTGGATGTTTTTTCCGCGGCCGTGAGCGCGGTTTTCCTTCACGGTCTCAGCGCGGATCTGGCCATGGAAAAGAGCAACGAGTATTCCCTGACCGCCGGTGATCTGCTGACTTACATTCCGATGGCCATTAACCGGGTAAAACGCCTTGCCGCGGTTAGCCGTGTGAACTTTCGCAAAATCCGGCGGCATTTTTCATGATTGCCTATTTTCTCATCGCCCTGCAGATCGTACCTGCCAATTTCCGCCTGGACCGCTACGAGATTGTGCCGACCCTCGGCCGCGTGGCGGCGATCACCGCCTCGCCCTTTGAACTTTTTGTTCTTGATGAACAACAGCTGATCATCCTTGAAAAAAATGATTTGAAGGTCAAACGGACGGTTGTCTTTGATATTCCGTTATTTTTAATGGCCTGGGATCAATTCCGGAATGAGTTGTGGCTAACCGGTCAGTCCTCCTTGATCCGTTATAACTTGTTGCTGGGGACCGCGTTTGAGTATCCTCACCACGCGGGTATGGTCAATGGCCTGGCAGTTACAACCGACGCTGTTTATTTCGAGGCTCAGGAAACTTACGCTCTGCAGGTCGCGACCGGTACAATAATCAAAGTCACGCCGCCCGAGGGGCTAACCTGGATTCATCCGTTAAACCGCGAAGATTTACAGAAAAAACCTTTTTTATCGCCTTATTATTACCAGGATACTCCATATGATTCACGCCTGCCCTGGACCAGGTTTAATATCACCGCGCTCTGGGACGACGGCTTGAATCTATATGTCGGCACCGACCGATTCGGCATTCTTTGTTATAACAATCTTACCTGGCAGCGAGACCGGCTGGTTTATGGCCTGCTCGACCGCCAGATTCGTCAGGTGCGCCAGGCCGGTGACCGCATTTTCCTTTTGACCGGGTCAGGGCTTTCCGTATATGATGGCGCAGCCGGCCGCTGGTTTTATCGCCGTTTTGACACGGCGATAACAGATTTCTTGCCGGTGGATTCTTCCCTTTTTCTCGTTTCGGGTAATAGGGTAATCATGCTCTCCGGGACCATGGTTTTTCCGCTTTACTCTTTTCCGGTTCAGGTTCTGACTCTCAGCACTGATGGGCAACGCTACCTGATCGGCACCGAAAACGGTGCATTTCAGATTTTCAAAGGCACGAACGAAATTCTGGAATTTGGTCCCCGGCGTTATCCGGTGCGAACGATCATGAATCTCGGTGACCAGATTTACCTCGGCACCGACAACGCCCTGTATCGATTCGATTCCACCGGCCACACGTGGAAGACAATCATGCCCTTCGGTGTAAAGAAAATACTGCCTGTGGATTCCGCACTTTATT
>CBFGIH010000074.1:3158-6859 GCA_965648775.1 Caldifarciminota bacterium
TTGCCTGAGTCCCGGCCATCAGCTGATATGCTGTCATCCCGGCGCTGATTCGCAATGGACTCTCCTGCCGTATTTCAATGTTTTTGACATTGCTACGGACGGTGCGGTCATATACTGTGCGGGTTACAACGGTCTAAACTATTATGATCCCGCCACCGGTTTTTATAAACCGGTTTATCGCCTGCCCCGCGTTGCCTACCGCCATGTGTTTATCGTTGAGCAACACCTGCTGGTCGTGGCGGACAACGGCTTATACCGCCTGGCCCTGGCGGACCGCGATTAACCGCCCGCGGGATTATGATCGAGGGAACTTTTCTTGATCACCTGGAAGAACTCCGCAGGCGGATACTGTATTCGCTGGCCGGCATAATCATCTGTTCGATCGCTGGTTTTGTTTTTTCCCGGTCAATCCTGGATTACATCATCACGGCCCTGAATCTGTCCACCGCCTACTTTTTTTCACCCGTCGAAGCGTTCACGGCTCAGATCAAGGTGTCGCTTTTCGCCGGTTTTATCGCCGCCTTTCCCCTGGTCCTTTACCAGTCATGGTTGTTCATTGGTCCCGGGCTGACCCCGAACGAACGCCGCATCTCCGTTTCTTACCTCGGCACCGGTTTACTGCTTTTCGCAGTTGGTCTGCTTTTTGGTTATCTGGTGCTGGTGCCTTACGGCATGAAATTCCTGCTTTCTTTTCGCACGGAACACCTTCAGCCGATCATCAACATCAGCCGGGTCCTGTCCTTTTTGCTATGGGGAATGCTGGGATCCGGCCTGCTTTTTCAACTGCCACTGATCATTTTTTTTCTGGTAAAACTGGATTTAGTCAGCATCCGGACACTCGTTCGCCGCCAGCCGGAAGCGGTCGTGATCCTGCTGACGCTCTGCGCCGTGATCACGCCCAGCGTGGATATGTTCACCATGCTGGTCATGGCGGTTCCGCTGATTCTTTTATATGAGTTGAGCCTGCTGGTCGCCTGGCTTTCTTTCCGGCGGAAAGATGCCAAACAGCCGACAAATGACTGAAGGATCTTACACCAAAGCTACGGGAGGTTAGGCCATGAGCAAATATCTATTTTTTCTCACCGGGGGCGTCGCCCTGGCTTTTTCGCAATACGCGGTGGAGTGGACCAGCCCGGATCTGGGCAATTATGGTTACGGCGGTGCTTATGGGTTCGATATCGACGCCGACGGCATGGTAGAATATGAAGTCCGGGGCAACTCTTTTTTGAGTTTTTATAACGGCAACTATGCGGTAGCCTGGACCATTAATTTCGCCGGCTATCCGTACGTCGCCGCAGTGCACCCGCGCGACACGGACGGAGACGGTCTGACCGTGCCCATCAACACCGATGGTGATGCCGCCGGCGAGCTCGTCATCACCGGTTATTATCTTTCCGGCAGCACCTACTACGGCCGTTTGCGCATCTACGACGCCGCCAGCCACGTTTTAGAATGGGAAAGCCCTTTGCTTACCGGTTTCACCGGCATTGCCTCGATGGAGGATCTTGACGGTGATGGCCGCGCCGAAATAATTATCACTCGCTATCTGGGGACGGAATCATTTGTCGATGTTTATGGCTACACCGCGGCGATCAACGAAGGTGGAGCGGGATACGAGCGTCTTCGCTTTAAAAAATCATACCCCAATCCATCACCGATTCCAACTTATATCCCATTTACCATCGAAGAAACGCAGGCCGGCGGGGAGCTGCTGGTGGCGGTTTACGATCTGACCGGCTGCCGGATCCGGCTGCTCCTGGCCGCGGCGGAAGGAGCCGCCGGTGAATACCGTTTATCATGGGATGGACGAAATGATGACGGACAGGTTGTTCCTCCGGGAAAGTATTTTGTGCGGATTGGCATCGGGAAGGAAACGGAGACGCGGGATATTACCGTCATTCGTTAACATCCCAACAACCAACAACTTCAGCCGTCCAGCATTGATTTTTTTGAATATTTGATTATCATTAAAGGCAATGCGACAATGGCGTTTCATCATCGTCGTCGGTGCGGTTTTGGTGATGCTCGGCATAATGCTGGTGGGGGGGATTCTCAGCAGCCAGAAAATAATGCTTGCTTTGCTCAGGGATGAAGCGCGTTCTTTTCTCTCCGTCGTGGCTTCAACCCAGGAAAATTCGATTTTCGCCGAGGGGGAATTTGAGGACGAAATCATTGATCGTCTCATCGACGGCGCTCATTATCTCGAATCGGTTGCCCTCGCCTCTGGCCCGGTCGACCTTTTTCTTCAACATTTTGGCGTCTTGTCTTTGCTGGTGGTGAAGCTTGATGACCACCGCGTGATCGTTCACCGCGGCGATGTTCAACGTGATGCCACCGCGGACCTGCCGGCCACCGATAATTTGTATTACGAGTATTTTCGTTTGCGAAACGAAAATTGCCTTCGGGTTGTTTTTCGCTCCAATCGTTATCTTTACCAGTTCGAATACCCGGCCCGCGAAATCGAGATTTTTCGGAGGGAGTACGGGATCAACCGGTTGTTGATTCAGCTATCCGCTAATCCCATGATCCGCTACCTGACTCTCCAGGATCAGAAGGGCATCATCTTTGCCACACCCAATATCACCACTATCAGCCGCATTGATCGCGATTCGCTTCTACAGTCGGCATTGCGGGACTCAAAAGAAATATCGCGGGTCACCCAGTTTGAAAACCAGCGCATCCTGGAATTGGCCCGGCCCTTCACGATTGCTGGTTCGATGATCGGCCTGCTCCGCATCGGCATAAGTCTTGATAGTTACCATCAGCATTTAAGGCAAACCAAGAACCAGTTGCTATTTCTGTTTGCCATAATGTTTCTGGTAATTTTGCTGCTGCTTATATATGTCCGGGGTGTACAGGGTTATCTGGACCGTGAGGAGTTGTTTGCCCGAACCCTGAGCGCAATCGGCGAGGGTGTGATTCAGGTCAACTTAAGAGGTGTCATCACCGGCGTAAACCAGGCCTTTTGCCAGCTCGCTGGTTTTACCGAGCGGCAGATAATGCGGCATGCTTACGAAGCAATGTTTCCCGGCGATCCCTTTGCGATCACCCGGGTGCTGAAAATGAATGCCAGATTCGAGGATGAGCGCTTATTCGCCGGCCGCAGCATTCACTTTGCTGCCTATCCCTTGCTGGATTCGCGGCATCGACTAAGCGGCGCTATCGCCATTGTGCGCGATGTGACTGAGCTCCGGAAATATGAAAAAGAGCGCGAGGAGAACGAGCGGCTGAGTTTCTTGGGAAATCTGGTGGCTAACTTTGCCCATGAAATCAAGAACCCGCTCAACGGCCTTTCGCTGGCGACCCAGCGTTTGATCCGTGAACATCCCTCGAGCGATCCCGAATACACCGAACTTACCGATGGCATAAAAAAGGGAATTGACTCCCTGAATAAAATTTTAAACGACTTTTTGAGTCTGGCTCGACCGCGTCTAAAACAAAGAGTGCAATTCGACCTTGGCCAGGCAGTCCGGGAAACAATCAGCGTCTGTCGGGAACGCATCCGCGAAGCCGGAATTGTCATCGACGAAGTTATCCCCGAGCAGATAATCATCGCCGGCAATCCGGATGATTTCAAGCGGGCGGTACTGAATATTCTGCTCAACGCGATCGATGCGGTCAACCTCGTCCCGGCAGCGGATAAAGTTATCCGCATATCGGTAACGAAGGAACCTGCCGGCATGGTGCTTTCTATCAAGGAT
>CBFGIH010000075.1:0-5114 GCA_965648775.1 Caldifarciminota bacterium
ATTTGATTTCAATGCCTTCTTCAAGGGCGCATTCAACTTCCTCGCGGTACGCCGGCATTTCCGCGATCGTCCGGCGATAGATAATGGTCACATGTTCCACGCCGGGCAGACGCAGGGCGACCCGGGCCGCATCCACGGCGGAGTTGCCGCCGCCGATTACACCCACGCGCCGGCCGATTTTGACTTTCTTGCCCAGATGGACCTGAGTGAGAAAGTCCATGGATGCAAGCACGCCGGTCGCCTCTTCATTCGGCACGCCCAATTTTATGCTTTGATGCGCGCCCAGGGCCAGATAAACGGCTTTGAAGCCGTGTTCCATTAGTTCCGGGATGGTGAAATCGCGTCCGAGTTTTTGACCGGTCTTGATCGTGACGCCGGCCGCCTCAATGCGTTTAATGTCTCGTTCAAGATCGGCGCGGGGGAGACGATATTCGGGAATGCCGACGGCCAGCATGCCGCCCGGGATCGAATGTTGTTCAAAAATGGTCGGCTGGTAACCGAGCCGGGCCAGCTGCCAGGCCGCCATCAGACCAGAAGGACCAGAACCAACGATCGCGACCGTGGGTCCGTGGTTGCTGGCGGTCTTTTTTATCGGACGGCCGTTGCCGTGTTCAACCGCAAAACGTTTCAGTTCGCGGATCGCAATCGGATCACCGCCCTGGCCGGCGCGACACTTAGCCTCGCAGGGATGATGGCAGACCCGGCCGCAAACCGACAGCAGAGGATTATCTTTGAGAATGATATCGTACGCTTTGTCAAATTCGCCCCGGGCGATATAGCCGATGTACTGGGGTGCTTCCGTGCCGATGGGGCAGGTGTGCTGGCAGGGAGAGGAGATTATCTCCTTGCAGACGACCGCCGGGCAGCGCTTTTTGTAAATGTGAGCTTCGTATTCATTTCGGAAATAACGCAGGGTGGACAGAATCGGATTGGCCGCGGTCTGGCCGAGACCGCACATGGAGGCGTCGCGGACTGCGATCGCGAGTTCTTCCAGGGTTTGCAGATCCTCGGGCACGCCCTCGCCGCGGGTGATCCGGTCCAGGATTTCCCAGAGCCGCTGGGTGCCTTCCCGGCAGGAAAGACACTTGCCGCAGGACTCGTCGCGCAGAAAGTTCATAAAATACTTCGCGACGTCCACCATGCAGGTGTCTTCGTCCATGACGATCATGCCGCCGGAACCCATCATGGAACCGGCTTCTTTTAAACTCTCATAATCAATCAACAGGTGCAGGAGATTCCGGGGAATGCAGCCGCCCGAAGGTCCGCCGGTCTGAACCGCTTTGAACTGCTTGTTCCGGGGAATGCCGCCGCCGATTTCATAAATAATGTTTTTGAGGCTGATGCCCATGGGCACTTCCACCAGACCGGTGTTGTTGATTTTGCCGACCAGAGAGAAAATCTTGGTGCCCTTGCTGCCCGGCGTGCCGATTTCCGAAAACCACTTGGCGCCCCGCAGAATAATCTGGGGAACATTGGCCCAGGTTTCCACGTTGTTGATGTTCGTCGGTTTTTTCCATAGGCCTTTCTGGACTGGAAAGGGCGGACGCTGCTTGGGGACACCGATCCGGCCTTCAATCGCTGCCAGCAGGGAGGTTTCCTCACCGGAGACGAACGCGCCCGCGCCTTCGACCACATCCAGATCAAAATTAAAACCGGTGCCAAGAATGTCTTTGCCCAGCAAGCCGTATTTACGGGCCTGTTCCAGGGCGATGCGGATGCGCTTGAGCGCGAGCGGATATTCGGTCCGCACGTAAATATACCCGTGGGTGGCGCCCATGGCCCGGGCGCCGATGATCATGCCTTCCAGCACCGCGTGCGGGTCGGCTTCCAGGACGCTGCGATCCATGAAAGCACCGGGATCGCCTTCATCGCCGTTGCAGACGATATATTTAATATCACCCGGGGCCTGGCGGCAGCGTTCCCATTTGAGACCGGTAGGAAAACCGGCCCCGCCGCGGCCCCGCAGTCCGGATTCTTTTATTTCCTGGATGATTTTTTCTGGAGTCATGGCGCTGAGCGCTTTTTCCAGCGCCTGATAACCGTCAAAGGCGATATATTCATCAATGTTTTCCGGGTCGATGCGGCCTCGGTTTTTGAGGACGATGAGCCGCTGGTGTTTAAAAAAGCCGATATCCATCATCTTGGGCACGGGCTCCTGCTCCACCGGCGGCACGTACATCAATTTCTTGACCGGCCGGCCTTTGAGCAGATGCTCCTTGACCAGCAGCGGGATATCTTCTTTTTGCAACCGCTGATAAAAGATGCCGTCCGGCTGAACGACCACGATCGGACCGCGTTCGCAGAATCCGTTGCAACCGGTGGCGATGATCGCGACTTCGTCACTCAGTTTTTGCTTCGCGATCTCCTGTTCCAGGAGTTTCCGGATTTCAAACGAACCGCAGGCGACGCAGCCGGTGCCGGCGCAGACCAGTAAATGTGTCCGAAATTGCTTCAAGGTAACCTCCTGCGCATTTTTGGTTAGTGCGTTCGTTCGCTGCCAATGGCCAGCGCGCATTCATTCACGATCTTGCCGTTGATCAGGTGCGACTGCACGATTTTCTTGATCTTCTCGGCATTTAAATTGACATATTTTACCGGTGGTTTGCCGGAAATTTCCACCGTGGCCATCGGTTCGCGGCTGCACAAACCGGCGCAGCCAGAGGTGGTCACGATGATGTCTTTGATCTTGCGGCGCTCGATCTCCTTCATCAATTTTGCCAGGATGTCCCGGGCGCCGGCGGCGATGCCGCAGGTGCCCATGTGGACCGTGATCTTGGCCCGGGCTTTGCCCTGGCGCAGGATAGCGGTCCGCTTGACCTTATCCCGGATTTTCTCCAAATCGCCGATCTTCAATTTCATGTTTTTCTCCTTTCACAAATTAAGCAATAGCGCGCAACGCCCCTTCGATTTTCCGGCGCAGGGCGTTCAAAAAATCTGGCTGATGCCAGGTTTCCGCGGGAACGATTTTCCGGACCGCGCGCGTGTCAAACTGGAAAACCCGGCGTTCAACCCGGTGCTCATAAAATAGATCAACATTCTTGTCCGCCGCCGCCAGGATGTTGACAATGGTCAGCGCCATGTTGCCCAGGGGCTGACGGTCCAGGTGATGGTAGACGAATTCAGCCCGGATCGCGGTGCCCCGGCCTGGTGCGGAACGAATGTTAAAGCAGCCGCCGGTGCTGCGGCAGGCCTGGGCCAGCAGAGATAACCCCAGGCCGACGCGCCGGACTTTCTTGGTGGTGAAGAAAGGATCAAGACTCCGTTTCCGCATCCGGGCGCTCATGCCCCGGCCGTTATCCCGAATCCGGATCACCAGCCGGTTGCCGCGGCGGCGTTCTTCGATTGCGATCCGAATGCGGCGGGCACCCGCCGCGAGGGAATTCTCGGCGATATCTAAGACATGCAGGGCGATTTCATCCATGGCATTTTTGGGATCGCAGGCCGGCGTGGGTTGGGGATCGAAAAATCCGGCGCAGTTCCGTCACCGTGGGCGCGGACACCAGAAACCAGGTGCGCGCGCGGCCGATATCTTTGAGTTCGTGCGCATCCGAAGCGTGGTAAATAGCAAACCGGGACGTGCCGGCCACGGACTGTCGGATTTGATCCAGGGTGGTTTGGGGTGATATTTCCAGGGCGTCAAGGTCCAGGTGCTCGGGGATAAAGCCCAGCTGGCCGACGATGCCGAAGGCCGGACGGTCCACGTGCGCCGGGATGGCTAAACCGCCCAATTCGTGGATTTTTTTAACCGCGTCGGCCAGGGGCCAGGAAGTCGCACTGATCAAAAGACGCGGATTATAACCCTCAACTTCGTCGTTTTCATTGGCGATAATCTGGTAGCCAAAAAGTTTTTCGTCGTTTTCGCCGACCGGAAGACGGGCGTATACGGCTGCCTGCAGTTCCAGGGCCTGCCGGGGTTGGTCAAAAATAGCCAGCAAATGGACTTCTTCCCGGGTGGTAATTTCCATGCCCGGCAGTACGGCCACGCCTTTTTCCCGGCCGGCCGCGCAGGCCGCGGTCACGTTTTCCGCGGAATTATGATCGCAGACGGCAATCATGTCGAGATGACGCCGGCGGGCGCAGGCCACGGCCCGGCGGGGAGAAATGGTCAGATCGGCGCAGGGAGAAAGGCAGGTGTGGACATGCAAGTCGGCGCAGAGCCATTTGCGCATCAACGCTTTCCCGGGACGCCAAGTTTACACAACCGGCCGCAAAGTTCAAACGCGGACATCGCCGTGGTCAGAATGGGTATTCGTTCCGCCTCCGCCTTTTTGATTGTCTCCGGCTCCGGTTCGCGGTTGTTGATCAGGACAATGGCGCTGATTTCCTTAAGCACGGCCACGGCGATGATGTTCGGATGTGTCTGCAGGGTAATCCAGATATCGCCTTTGCGGCCGTTTGCCATGACATCGCTGAGCAGGTCGCTGACATAGCCGCCCAGCACCGGCCGGTGCAGCTGATTACGGGCGGCAATGGCCTGCAGGCCGCAGGATTTGGCCAGATCGACCAGCAATAAATTTTTTTCTTTCATGTTTTTCCTTCCGAGACGACTTGACGCTCGGTGTTGATCATATATATGCAGTCTTCGATCTTTGCCCGGCCGCGGACAACATCATCTGCGAGCGTGACGCAGTCGGGTGCGCCGCAGACGCTGCAGTTAATACCGGGTAGACGGTGAATCAGCTGTTCCTTCAATTTCATTTTTTCGATTGCGTCATCCCGGTTTGATGCCAGGGGCGGGAAGGGTTTGGGCTTGACCGCGCGGCCAAAGGAAAAGTACTTTTCGCGGTACATCCGTTTGACTACCTGGGGATTGATGGCATAGTGCTCACCCATGATGCGGGTGAGGCGAAGGATATTGCTGCGGGCAATGAAGCGGTTTTCCACGGTCAGGGGTCCGCCGACGCAGCCATCTGGACAGATGAGACATTCAAGGTACTCAATGTTTTTGAGTTTACCCGATTCCACATCCTCAAGAATCCGGATCGTGTCGTACACGCCGGACACGGAAATCGTGTGGTAATATTTAAGGCCTTTGATCTCACCACCGGCGATCGCCCAGTTGATACCAATACTGCTGCTGCGATGCTGGGCACGCAGGGACAGAGGCCGGTCCG
>CBFGIH010000075.1:5124-6831 GCA_965648775.1 Caldifarciminota bacterium
TCCGTTTTTTTTACTTTCCTCATTATGTCATTGAATATTTCCCGGATTGAGATCGCACCGTCCAGAAAAGAACGGTCGAGGGTTTCGGGCCGGTTGATGGAAACGAGTTTAGCCGGACAGGGGGTGATGTGGATGATGCCAATGGTATCCGGCGGGATTTTTTTCTCGCGGGCAATTTCATCCCGCAGGTATTTGGCAGCGACCTCCCGGGGTGGTTCAATGGACATGATCAACGGACAAAGACTGGGAAACATCCGCTGGATGAGCCGCACCACGACCGGGCAGGTTGACGAGATCACGGGCCGGTTGGCGGTGTTCTCGCTCAGATACTCTTCGATGGCAAAACCCATCATTTCGCACGCGAGGGACTCGTCGTACACCTGATCAAAACCAATTTCGGTCAGAATGTCGAGAAGGTCAGACGGCAGCACATCCGCGCCGAACTGCGAAAAAAGAACCGGCGAGGGGATGGCGATTTTATACTTGAAATTCTTGACATCGGCATAGGCCGTGGTGATGGGCAGCACCGCCTGGTGAGGACAGACGCGCAGGCACTCGCCGCAGTCAATACAAAACTCATCAATGATCCGGGCCTTGCGCTGATGGACACGGATGGCGCGGGTCGGACAAACACGCATGCAGGCGACACAGCCGATACACTTCTCTTTAATAATGCGCAGGGAGTGCCTGGGATATGGTTCAGTCATGGTGGCCGTTGACGTGGATTTTTATCTCCAGTCTGGTTCCCTGCCCGACCGTGGAGGTAATTTTGAAATCATCCGAATTTTTCTTGATATTGGGCAGCCCCATGCCCGCACCGAATCCCATCTCCCGCATTTCAGGAGTGGCGGTGGAAAAACCTGGCTGCATGGCTTGTTCAATGTCGGGGATGCCCTGGCCTTCATCTTCCACGATCAGGGTGACGGTTTGCGGGGTCACAGACAACCGCAGCCAGCCCCGGCGCGCGTACATGACCACGTTCATTTCCGCTTCATATGCAGAAATGCCGATCCGGCGGATAATACCGCTGTCAATGCCAATTTGTTTCAGGATCTGACGGATTTTGCAGGAGGCCTCACCAGCCTTGATAAAATTACCGCCTTCGATCGGGAAATCCTCGCGGAAGATGATCTCGGCGGTCATCAACCTTTTAATCCTTGAGGTTTACGCCGGTAATGCCGTGTGCGTAAAGAATGCCGCAGGTTTCAAACATGGTGGCGCGAGTCGTAAGCAGAGGAATATTTTGTTCGCGGGCCAACATGATTGTTTCCGGAGTCGGAATTTTATTACGGACAAAAAGAATGGCGGAAATACCCGCGATTTCGCAGGTGCGGATCACCTGATGGTTGGTCAGACCGGTAATTAAAAGTGAGCCGGCCTGACTGCAGAGCAGAACATCGCTCATGAGATCCGATGCCACCGCGGATTTTATTTCAATGGCCAGATTGATATTGTGATCAATCAGCGGCGCGTTAAGAAGTTCTGAAATTTGCTGAAGGGTCACTTTTTTCGGCGACTTTTTTTCCGGGTGCTGACACCAGGTTTCTTTTTTTGGTAGGGAGCCAGAATGGATGAAATTTTATGAGCCGTGCTTTGCCCATGGTAATGGCCGTCAATGACCACGATCGGCGCCAGGGCGCAGGCGCCCAGGCAGTTGACGGTTTCCAGGGTGAATTTGTTATCCGGGGTGGTTTGTCCGGGTTTGAT
>CBFGIH010000076.1:0-6609 GCA_965648775.1 Caldifarciminota bacterium
GCAAACAATTCCGCACGCACATTGCACATAACTCGTCTTTGGTCGATAATGGTCGGTAATCATCACCCTACGCGCTTGAGGTTGCCGACCAGGTTACCCTAAGTTTCGTGAAAAACTTTGTGTAACGGCCTTAGTATATTTAAAAAATCACTCCGTGTCAATATGATGATTGATCTTTAGCGCAAGATGATCGTCTTGCGGGTTTCGGTAAGGCCGCGATCAGTCTGCATCCAGATAAAATAGACTCCGCTGGGAACCGATGGGTAAAATTGAATATGATGCTGACCCGCCGGCAACAACCCGGGATTCATATCATAACGCCGGCCGCCGGTAATATCATATAAGAAAATCTTCACGGCGGCGGGTTGGGACAGGTTAATCGTTAGCCGGCTGCCTGGTTCGAGCAAAAAAGGCACCTGCAGGGTTGAATTGCTGTTTAAATTACGACGCTCTTCCTGGATGCCAGTGTTTGAAATCAGATGACACCGGATGAGCCAGTCACCGCCGGGCAGGGAAATGCTGAAGGAATCGTTGTAGAGCTGCCACATGTACTGAGGATAGTTAATAAATTGATCATAGGCCAGCCCGGGACAGAAAGGCAGATCACCGACCTGAAGATAGAAAACAAAAATGTTGTCGCCAGCTGAATATCTGGTCTGAGCCGTGTCCACAGCCAGAACATTCCAGAAGCCGCGCCGGATATATGTCCGATCAATACGCCAGCGCAGGGTTTCTGGCCGGGCCGCGCCGCTGTACAAACGAAAAGACGCGGTATCACTGCCGGGAATCGGCCACGATTCGCTGCCCATGAACACCGCGATCGAATCCACCTGGCAATCGGCAATTACGGGAAACTGAACTCCCCAGCCGTTGTTTTCATCGTTCCATGCCCAGACATTGGCCGCGATGCCATCATCGTAATACCGCCAGTTTGTCGCCTCTGTGATCACCAACGCCGTGTCGTTTGAAGGATCCAGATCGCCGGCCAGCGCAGTAAAGACCGTGGTCTGGAAGGTGCCCCGAGTAAAAAGAAAGCTGTCCGGGAAAACAATTGTCTGCGCTGAATCCGGCGGCAGCCAGGCCGTGATTTGCGTCAGAAAGCCGCCAGGTTCAATCCGGCAGGTCGCGGCAACCAGGGCCGAATCAGATCCATGGTTTTTAAGCCGGGCCTGCGGCCGCCAGAAAGTGTGTTCCAGCACGGTCGGTGCCAGATCAATATTCAGAACCGCCGCATCAACAATGGGGACATTCAAGCCGAAAGATCTGAGCATCTTGCGCACGATGTATTCCCAGTAATAATCCGGCTGCGGATTCCGGCTGTCCATGGACCAAAATCCTGACTGGTACGGCGGGAGATACGGCGCGGCGATACCCACATTTTGATTGTGATCTATATCCCGCAGGACGACCGTGGCGTAAGTATCCGGCAGCAAACCGTCTGGCCAGAATTCGTTAAACTGATAATCAGAACGATTATTTATCTGAAGATAATGCGGCGTTATGCGATCCTGAAGATTGACCAGCGAGCCGTGCCAGTAATCGGGCTCGGCTGATCTCAGGTGCATATTAAGCGCCAGCCAGTCCAGCGGAAGGCCGCTTAAAATCAAATCCTGGCCAATAAGCCAGACCTTGCCGCCGCCGGCCAAGTAATCATGCAGGTTGACTTGATCCGCCGCAGTTAAGCCGGCGGAAAATCCCTGCGGCGCACCCCACCAGTAATCATAGGTATTCCAGATCACCAGTTGATAATCCTGCATCACGGGCAGAGCCGGGCCGTTCTGGTCGGGATCCAGGATCGGTCCAAACCAGTCGTACTGGTTTGCTCCGAAAATCCGCGTGAGGGTCATGCGCCAGAATGTATCCGGTTTTACGGCCGGACCAAAAGCCGGATAACCCGGGTCTTCCACGAACAGCACGACCTGACGCTGACCCTGGCGATCGCGGCCGGAATGAGAATATTGCTGATGGTAAAGCATTTTCTCTCCATGGCCGCGGCTCACCTGAACCGAGTCCGGAGCCATCATCAAAAAGATCAAAAAGAAATTCATCTCACGGCCGGTTGATGACCGAGGCGATGTAACCGGCGCCGAAGCCGTTATCAATGTTCACGACCGCCACACCCGGAGCGCAGGAATTCAGCATGGTTAAAAGCGGCGTCACGCCCTTCAGACTCAGACCGTAGCCGACGCTGGTCGGCACGGCGATGATCGGCCGTCGAAATAATCCGCCGACGACGGACGGCAGCACCCCGTCCATGCCGGCCACGACCACCAGCACGCGCGCGGCTTCGATTTGCCGGCGGAAAGATATCAGCCGGTGAATCCCGGCCACGCCGACATCGTAGATCCTTCGAACACGGCTGCCCATCAGTTCCGCCGTCACCGCCGCCTCTTCGGCCACGGGCAGGTCAGATGTCCCGGCGCTTAAAACCGCCACCAGGCCGGTTGCCGCGGGAATCCGACCCGCGTAGAAAATGCGTGCTGCTGGATAATAACGGCTGCTTTGAAAGCGGTGCCGCAGGCGACGGCCGGTTGCCGCCGGAATACGCGTCGCCAGGACCCGGCCGTGTGCCTGATAAATTTTTTCGGCGATTTTGATGATTTGCCCCGTCGTCTTGCCTTCGCCAAAAATGACTTCGGGATATCCCTTGCGCTCTTCCCGGTTTAGATCAATTTTAGCAAAACCGAGCTCACAGAACGGGGCCAGTTTATCTTTGTTTTTTTTCAAGCAGGGTTAGAAAATTTCGGCGGAAAACTTGTAGACTTCGGCGTCCGGTTCCTGGTAGGCATGCGCTGGCAAGCCCGCTTTGTGGCAGGTCTGTTCCAGGAATTCCCGGGGCGTCCAGCCATACTCCACCGCAACCTGGGGCAGCAACAGCCCGCTGCGGTACCCCTTACGAATGAGCAGTCCGTCCCGGCCGATGACAATGCGGGAAAAGTCCGTCAATCGTTCCATGGGCGTCAGCACGGAAATTTCAATCTCCAGTTCGGGCAATTCTTTCATGGTCACCGGCGGGAAGCGCGGGTCGTTCAAAGCCGCAGCCTGGGCCATTTCCTGGCAGGTCTGGTATAAAGGTTGATCCGCGATGATGTGACCGATACAGCCGCGCAGGACACCGTGCTTTTTAATGGTGACAAACACGCCGTAATTCTCCTGCAAGCGGGGCGTCAGCTTCTTGACCGCCGGCAATTTTTCGCCCCGCACCGCGGCTTCGATCGCGCGCTGAGCGATCGCGCGGATGCGTTCCTTTTCCTCCGCCGTGAACCCGAGGTTCACGCCCACCTGTTCCGGCATTTCAGTTTTGTAAAGCGCCGCGGCCAGGTAACCGACCACCTGCTGGTAATCGCCGGTGATGTCGCCGCTGGTGGCGTAGATCAGCGGTTTAGCGCTGGTGGCGCCCATCTTTTTGGCCAGCAGCATTGCCGCTATGATCGGACCGCCGCCGCAGGCCTCGCAGCTGTCCTCCGCGACAAAGCGGGCCAGCCGCTGCGGATCAAAAGCTGCCACGCTTTCTATGACGCGTTGATCCAGCATCCCGGCCTGTTGTTGATGGTGGTAATGAGACAAATCCGAACTGGCAATGACCAGTATTTTTTGTTCCCCGGCCGCCTGGTGAATCGCTTCCGCGAGCCGCTGGCTGGCGGCGTAATCCTGATCACCCATGACGATTTCCAGCACCGGGCAAGACGGCAGGACGGTCTGAATGAAAGGTATCTGAATTTCCGTAGAATGTTCCTGGCGATGAGCTTCAGGTTCGTAGCGAAAGGATTTGTCGGCCTTCATGATGAGGCGGGCCAGGGGCAGGTCAAATTTGACCGTGCCCAGCGGCGTGATCCGGCCGTCCATGGTATCAATCGAGGCCCCGTGAAAACCCCAATGGTGGCTGGGGCCGATGACCAGAACCGCATCGTAATTCTGGCCTTCAACCAATTTGTAGGCATGGGCGGCAACTGGACCTGAATATATGTAACCGGCATGGGGTACAATCAGGCCGCGAATGTCGCCGTGCAAAGCCGGGGAAACCCGATCCAGATAACTTCGGATCGTGTCGGATAACTCTTCGGCATTGCCCGGATACCAGGAACCAGCATGGGGAGACAAACGGAAATCGTCTGACCGGCAATTCTGAGCCATAATCAGCAAAGCACCAACAAGGAAAATGGGCCGAGCGTCTGCACGTTCAAGACCGATCACGGCTTGCGGTTCCGGGCAGAAGAAAACGGCCAAGCGACGCCGCGGCCGCGGCTTTGCATAAATCAACCGGGAAAAATGGCAGCACGGCGAGGGTGAGCGTGCGGCTAAAACCAGTTTTCATAATCAACGCGAGATGCATTGCGCCGAAAAGGTAAATGATACCGATGGCCGCGGTCATGACCAGCATCTGCGCGATGAAACCGCGGGCATGAGGAAAAAATCGGCCCGCGAAAATCGCGGCGGGCATAAAGCCGATCAGGTATCCGGTGGTGGGATTAAACCAGGCTCCCGCTGACCAACCCGCGAACCACGGCACGCCGGCAAAGCCCATCGCCACATACAACACCATGCTCAATCCCGCACCGGCGGCGCCAATCATGATACCGCTTAACAACACCACCAGGACCTGACCGGTCAGGGGCACGGGCGTAAACGGCAGTGGGATGCGAAGCTGCGCGGATAAACCCATGATCACGGCGGTCAGGCACACCAGACCGAAGCGGACCAGCACATGAGTGTCCAGCCGCCACTGGTGATAAGCGATGACTGCGGCTTTCGGTGAATGTAGAACTTTGATTTTTTTCATTTTCAATCTCCATTTGGGTCTATAAAATATCTTATTTTAAACTATATTCAGCATCGGCAACATGTCAAGAGCAACGCTGCCCCCGGCGGCGATCAGCACCAGACCTTGAATTCGTTTCTCTGGTTTCCTGTTCTCTTTTTATAAAGAAAAACCGTCCGGCCGGAAATCAACGCGCTTGCCCTCGCTGGTCTGATAACCACGCATCAGTGACGCCGTCAGGCAGGAATGCACGGGCAGGACGCCGATAAGGTCGCCGACCTGGAACCGGCGAAAATTCCGATCATCCGTGCGGATCACGCCATGTTCCTGGGACAGGTGCACAACCCGGGTGCGCGGCAGGGGTTCGGACCAGCGGTTCGAGCCAAAGGTGACGGCCCGGCCGTACAGCGGGCAGCCGTCTGAATCAAGTAAAAACTCTTTGGACAGATGGGCCGCGCCGCCGTAGATCAAAAGTTCGCGCCGGCGATGGTCTTTGGCTACGATCGGACAGGCAAGGCAAACCGCGATCTGGTCATATCGGCAGGCGCCCAGCCGCTCCTGCATCAGGTCATAAAAAACAAAGTTGCCGGGACGAATCTCATCCACCCCTTCAAAATCCTCGGCGAGGCTGCAGCTCGGGGTATCACCCAGGGAAACAATGATTTCCGGATAGCGGCGCGCGTAATGCTTTTTCAGCCGGAGCATTTGCCGCGCGGCCCGGTGATGAAGCCGGAGGATTTCCGCGGCCGTGCGGGCGGCATAAGCATGACCGGCATGGGTAAGAAATCCACGGAAGATCAGCCGCGGGGAACGAACCTGCCGAAGAACACTTTCAATGCCGGCCAGATCATCCGCCCTGATGCCGGTGCGGTGATAGCCGGTGTCGATTTTAATAAAAAATCCGCAGGCCGCGGTTAGTTTTTCAGCCAGGAAACGTGCGGCTTCGGGGCCGGTCACCAGCAGATTCAAATTGATGCGGCGCGCCAGGGCATTGATCGTGGCAATTTCGCGGAGGTTCACGGGAAAGGCCACCGTGATATCCCGCCAGGAATGGCCGGCAAAATATTGCGCCATGGACAGGGACGATACGGTAATCGCTTCCACCCCGCATTCCCGGAAAAAAGCACCGATCATCCGCGACTGGTGGGTTTTGAAGTGCGGCCGGAAAATAAGGTTGTGGCGCCGGGCCTTATCCACCATGAAACGAATGTTGGCCCGGCATTTGCGCTCATCCAGCAAAAGGGTAGGAACCTGAATGTCCGCGAGGGTAACCATATCGGACGCTATTATAATCAGCGGCGAGGAATTGTCAAACTGTACATCGGGTTTAAACCGGACCGATAATAAAAATTGACGGCATTGACAATCACCAGCGCGTTGAATACGATAAGCCATGCTCCTGGCTGACATCGCGGTGATCGTCGGCGGTCGCCGTTACGGCAATGCGCGTTTTCAAATTAACGATATCCTGCCGCCGGCTGAAGCCGGACCGCACGACCTGACTTTTCTCTTCCGAACGGATTTTTCCACGGCCGCGGGCGCGGTCGTGGCTTCCCGCCGGCTGCCGGGAAAAAGCGGTATCGTCGTGGCGAAACCACGACTGGCTCTTTACCGCCTTTTGAAAAAAATGAGCCGCACCGATTTTCAAC
The DNA here is from genome assembly GCA_965648775.1 of Caldifarciminota bacterium. GTDB lineage: Bacteria > Hydrothermota > Tepidihabitantia > SM23-42 > JAOAFX01 > CBFGIH01. Next base: position 6,409 of record CBFGIH010000076.1, read on the forward strand.
CGGAAATATCCGAGCGCGCCCTGTTGAGCAAACAAGTAAAACTGGGGCACGGCTGCCGGATTGAGCCTTACGCGGTGATTGGCGAAGGAACGCGCATCGGACCTTTTACGCACATCGGCAGCCACGCCCTGATCGGCCCGGGCATCATCATCGGCCGGCACGCGGTGATCGGCGCGCACACCGTAATTCAAGGACCAACCG
>CBFGIH010000077.1:0-6532 GCA_965648775.1 Caldifarciminota bacterium
AGATCGGCAGCCGAGCTTCAATCTGCCAGCGATGCCTGAGATCAACGCGACCGGCATGAGGCGTGTCCTGATCGGGCGGGAGGTCGGTGGTGTAAAGGCGGTAGGCAAAACAGTACTCGACTTCCAGCGCCGAGATTTTCAACTGCCGGGCGGGGAAAGTGGCCGAGATCGCGAACAGGTGTTGATCATGAGAAAGATCTGGAGCCGGCTCTTCATCCCGACAACGCTGGTATTCATATCGGATGTTTGATTCAAGCCAGGCCCATGCCGTGATCGTCAGAGAATTCTCGAAACGCCAAATCCGGCTGTTGTAAGCGGTGAACGCTGGTCGGTAGTTCTCACACTCACGTAGCAACGAGGTCTGGATAGAAAAAACGCGGCTTATCCGGCCGGAAAGCAAAAGACCGGTTCGATGGTCGGCATAGGTGCAGGCAAGGTAATCGGTGCCGCCTGCCGGCGGTAGATAGTAGCGGATCAAGTAACTGGGCTGATAACGATAGATCGCCATCAGCGCCCATCGGCCGAAGGACTGACGCAAATCGATGCCGTATGTTTGGTAGTCTTTCTGGTGATTGACCGCATGGCTGTATGCCGCGGCATGAAGCCGGATGTTAGTCGTGCGCGGTTTAAAAATCCGGCTGCGCAGCCAGCAATTCAAGAAAAAAGCGGTAATCAGATCGTCGGCACTTTCAATGGGAAACCGATCGGGCATCTTGCCGGCGAGAAAGGTGTCTAAATCAACCGCCGAATATCGGTAAAGGTTGTTGTCGTAAGTGAACGTGGTCCGCATTTCAACGGATTGATCAAGAAAGGCAAGGATCAGTAAAATCGGCATCATTATTTTTGTTCGGCCAGGACGCGGATGCCGGCCTTTTCGTCGGATCCCGCTAACTGCACGGTCAGGCGATGAAGTCCCTTGCCGAGGTTCAGATACACGAGCCGGGGATTGGACGGGATGGTTCCTGGTTGATTCCGGTAACTGGTTGTTTCCGAGCGGTGTACTTTGAAGGAAGCGGTTTTCAAAGTTTTATTATTTTCGCTGATGGTGAGTTTGAACAAATGTTCCTGGTCTGGTAGCGGGCCACAGTGCAGGCGGACCACAAATTTCAGATGAATCGGACCATTGACATCAACCAGCACGGGATTGCCAGGGGCGATTTCGTAGTAGTTGATTGCCCGCTCCTCTTCGATCAATTCAAGTTTTGCTGCATATGACTGAGGCACGATTTCCTGCCATTGGCCAGGAGCTTCATAAGCGATCTTAATGAAAACCGAGTCTGCGGGCGACTGCCAGTGGATGAGCCGGTAATGATGCTTTCCCTTGGGCACGTTGATGAAAAACGAACGCCATTTGCTGAGCCGCATTGAACCAAAACGCGCCACCGCGGAGCGTTCAGTCTGGAAAGCGAGGAATTTTTCGTTCTGGTCATTTTCCTGGCGGATAATCTTATATGTTTTCATGCCGGTCCAGTCCGGACGCCAGGGCAGTCGGGTGTAGATTCGAACCCAGGTCGGGCCTTCGATCGTTATATCGAGCGGCTGAGTTTCCGTCAGCAGGTAATAAGTGTCCTCCCGGTAGGCTTTTATACGGATGTTGACCGGCACCGGCGAATTGTCCGGAACCACCTGCCCGATCAAGAACGAGATCATAATCATTCCTATCATGGACGGTTTCTCCTTGTTAAGAAAAGGGGATGAAGGTAATGGTAAATATCAATACGGAGAATGAGAAAGATGATAATCAGCATCAGCATCGCGCCGGCGGCCGCCAGCGTCGTGGAGTAACGAATATCATAAAAAATTTTCCCGGTACCGGTGGCGGGCAAGGGCGTGGGGGACAGGGGCAGGTGGTACCGGCGCGCCAGTCGATTAATATCGGAAAGGTTGATCACCGTAATCCCGGCTCGGAGGAATGCACCCGCCACCCCGCGGTTCAAAATGTACTGATTTGGTTCGACGACACCGGACGGCATTTCTGATCCAGCCAGCGCCGCCGCTCCGCCACCCACGTTGATGAATAAACGATAAGCGGTATTGCCGGCGTGGACGGCGTAAATCGCCATTCGTTGCTGCACGGAAGATTCGAGGTCGGGTGCTTTGATTTCAGGCAGAGAGCAGCGTTTTATTGCCTGCGAGATAAGGGCGCGTCCTTCGGGACTAAGGCCGCGGCCAATGTCCTCGATGCCGCCGATGGAAGCGGAAACGCTGCGGTATTTGATGTACTGATGCTCAAAAAGTGTTTTTTCCATGTCCAGATAAGTGAACGCGGGGTCGTTGGCACCCCACATTGATGATCCGACCGACGTGATGATCACAGGTTTGAGCTTGAGCGTTTCCAGTGCGGCCATGACGGACATGTTCAGAGCCGGAAATGAGCCGCTAAACGATACCGCAACCGGATCGTCTGGTTTGACACCAGCCTGAAGCAACAGATCAACGACGACCGCGGCAAAATTAGGATTCAGCGCCGTGAGCTTGGCGTTGAGGTCGCCGAATTCGGTCGTGATCAATGATTGTGAAAAACCGATTAAGCCGGTTTGGTTGGGATCGTTGACCGGATCGATCATGGCGCCGCGTTCGATCCGCTCTTGCTTTATCAGTTCCATCATGGACCGGGTTAGACGGGCCGCTTCATACTTTAAATCATAGTTAGGCGCATAATCACGAACACGACTGGTCAGAACGGCGGTGATGATGATGATTGCCAGCACGGCGACCGCCGCGAGAATGGGCGTGGGCAATTGACCGGTTCGCAGTTTCATGGCGTCAGGGCACCACCGCTGATGATAATGATGATGAGCCGAACCACCACCGAAACGATGATCATGGCCGAGATGGTTTCAATTACCCCCTGGCGGTTTAGCCAATAGGCAATCAACCCGGGAATGACATAACCAATCGTCGCAAAGTCGATGACTGAGCGGTTGAGGGGAAGCGCAGGGAATAAGCGGATAGCGTAGCCGATCAGATAACCAATCAAAACGCTGACGATCAGCAGGCGTCGGCCATAGATCAGGATGTAGCGCGACAACAATTGAACCAGACCGTAGGTGATGATTCCGACCAGCACGGTGCTGAGCACACGGACCGGATCATGCAGATTCATCGCGATGTAACCCGGCACCACGACGCCGCCGGCGGCGAGCCCGATTGTTTCCGTGAAGAGCAGATTGAGAATCATCCCCAGACCCACCGCGATAATGATCATGATTGACCTGCCTGGATGATGAAATTAACCAGCTGCTCACCGTAGCCGACAATGTTACCGATGGCAAAAAGCGAACCGTCGGCCCGGGACCGGCGGCTGATTTCAGCAAAGATCGCGTCAAATGAGCGGCGCTCGAGCACAATCAGTTTTTCACGAGGAACACCCCGGTTGACCGCCCGGTGAAAGAGCGTTTTGGTCGCCTGGCCGCAAAGATAATAGCAGTCAGCGCGCAGCTGCCCAGCAATCAGATCGGCGATTTGCAGGGAACGATCGATTCGATCCCGGCGACAATTGATTAACACCTGCAGCTGGCCCGGGAATTTGCCAATGCGCTGATAAATAAGATAAGTGGAATCGGGGTCGTTGGCCGCAAGCGCGTTATACAAGTTAATGCGATGACCATTGATGTTCAAATGGTGAACTCTTAAAGCGCCGGGATCAGGCAGGCACCGGGCAATGCCTTTTAGGGCCTGATCGCGGTTGATGCCGAAATGCTGGCAGACGGCAAGAGCCAGCGCAACATTTTCGCGATGTTCAAAGTAGGGAAAAAGGGACATTTCATCGTCGCGGACCGCGGTCGGGTCTGCCGCTATCAGGCGGATATGAAGCTGCTGGGCGTAGGTCTCAAGGATCGGCAGCATTTTTTGTTCGGCGGTGATAACCGTGGCACCAGCGGGAACCGCTTTGATGAAATGGCGGGCGATATCGTTCAAGGTCGGCCCCATGACATCGAGATGGTCAGAACGGATATTGGTGATAACCGTGATCGAGGGCTGGACCAATTTTTTTGCTTCGATGATCTGCAAATCCGGTCTCAGGGACATATTTTCCAGCACCACAAATTGACAACGGCGGCGCACGGCTTCCCGGATGACATTTATCTGTTCCCGGATATTCGCCTTACCAATCCGGATGACTGGATTTTCGGTTTCGTTGTTGAAAATCAACCGGGGGGAAGTGCCGGTGGTTTTTGCCAGCACTGTGTAACCGCCCGCTTTAATACCGGCGGCGATGAGCCGGGTCACGGATGATTTCCCCCGGGTGCCGTTAACCACGATCCGATATTTGATCAGATGGAGATTGCGGATATGGCGCCGCCATTCTAACCAACCCCAGGCAATAAAAATCATCAGCAGGCACAACAGCAGATAAAGATGTAATAATTGGTGCATTGGTGATATATAATAATCCAGATTCAATGAAAGTCAATCATTAATTATTCAAATAAAGGGGCTGATAAATAAACGTTTCTCCTGAAAAATGGTCTAAAAAACATGAGATATGATAAGATGACGCAGAGAGCCCAGGAGGTTTTTAATATCGCCCAGGAGATCCTGGAAGAATATAATCACCAGGAACTGGATGCGGAACATTTATTTCTGGCTTTGATTCGCCAGGAAGACGGATTGGTTTCCAATCTTTTAAAGAGGATTGACATCACTCCTGATTCGGTCCGACGCCGGCTCGAGGCGGATCTGGAGAAAAGACCAAAGGTATATGGCGGAAATACCGCTCAGGTGTATGTCACGCCGCGATTGAAGAAAATAATGAGCCAGGCTCAGGTTGAAGCTCAACGCTTAAAGGATGAGTATGTCGGTTGCGAGCATTTATTTCTAGCTTTGATCGAAGATCGTGAGGGTGAGACGAGTAGAATTGTTCGGGAATTGGCTTTAAACCGGGAAAGAGTTTATCAGGGGCTGCAGGCTATCCGCGGCCGCCAGCGCGTCACCGATCAGGAAGCGGAGAATAAGTACATGGCGTTAGAGCGGTACGCCCGGGATATCACCGCTCTGGCCCGCCAGAACAAATTGGATCCGGTCATCGGTCGCGACGCCGAAATCAAAAGGGTTATTCAGGTCCTTTCCCGCCGGACCAAGAACAATCCGGTTTTGATCGGCGAGGCGGGCGTCGGCAAGACCGCGATCGTTGAAGGTTTAGCCCAGAAGATTGTTGATAAAAGCGTTCCGGAGATTTTGCTCGACAAGCGCATCCTGGCGCTGGATATGGGCGCCTTGGTGGCCGGTTCGAAATTCCGAGGTGAATTTGAAGAACGGCTGAAAGCGGTGATGGATGAGATCCGCAAAGGCAAGGGCGAGATCATTCTTTTCATTGACGAGATGCATACCATTGTCGGCGCCGGGGCCGCGGAAGGAGCCATCGATGCTTCGAACATGCTCAAACCAGCTCTTGCTCGGGGAGAGCTGCAATGCATCGGTGCTACCACCTTGAATGAATACCGAAAGCAGATTGAGAAGGACGCGGCGCTGGAAAGGCGTTTCGCGCCGGTGTATGTCGGCGAGCCATCGGTTGAGGACACAATCCGCATCCTGCAGGGTTTGAAATCACGATACGAGTCGCATCATGGCGTGACGATTGACGATCAGGCGATTGCCGCGGCCGCTCGTCTGTCCGAGCGCTACATCACTGATCGGCAGCTGCCCGACAAAGCGATCGATCTGATTGACGAAGCCTGTGCGCACGCCCGGATAGAGATTTATTCAATGCCGGAAGAGTTGAAACAAATGGAAAAGAAGCTCGAAGAATTGAGCGAGGAAGGCCGGGCCGCGGTTGAACAAAGGGCATACGAAAAGGCGGCGGAACTGCGCGATGAGGCGGAGAAGATCCGTCGAAATCTGAAACAGCACAAGAGCAAGTGGATGAAGGAACGCGGCATCAACGATCGGATCACGGATGTTGACATCGCCCGGATCATCGCGGCCTGGACCGGGATTCCGATTGACCGTATGATGGAATCAGAAATGGATAAACTGCTCAAAATGGAGGAGAGAATACATGACCGGATGGTGGATCAGGAACCGGCAGTGAAGGCAGTCAGCGACGCGATCCGGCGTTCGCGGGCCGGATTAAAAGATCCCAAACGCCCGATCGGTTCTTTCATTTTTCTTGGTCCGACTGGGGTCGGTAAAACGGAATTGGCCAAATCGCTGGCCGAATTTTTGTTCGATACTGAGGAAGCCATGGTGAGGATTGACATGACCGAGTACCAGGAAAAGCACACGGTCTCGCGGCTGGTCGGCGCACCGCCCGGTTATGTGGGATTTGAGGAAGGGGGACAATTGACCGAAGCCGTCCGCCGCCGGCCATACCGGGTAATACTCTTTGATGAGTTCGAAAAAGCGCACCCGGATGTTTTTAACATTTTGCTGCAGTTGCTTGATGATGGACGGTTGACGGACGGTCAAGGCCGTACCGTCGATTTCAAGAATTGTATCATTATCATGACTTCAAACCTGGGCAGCGAGCAGATTACCGACGATCTCAAGCAGGGTCGGTTTGATTATGAAAAGGCTCAGCGAGATGTCT
>CBFGIH010000078.1:0-6491 GCA_965648775.1 Caldifarciminota bacterium
AAACCAGAAAAAAGCTCAATCCTGATTTTTTAAAGGGATGGCGGTGAGAACGCGGTGGGGTTTATATCCCCGGGCGGGGTCAAGCTGCGAAATTGGTCACGGCCGGATAAGCGCCGGGTTCTATTTTAATTTCTCCATCTTGACTTTGATCAGCCCCAGATTAGCGTCCTTGCTGGCAATGACAAAGAAAATGCTTTCGGTCAAAGCCCGGGCCATAAAAACGATATCCGTGGTGTAGATGATCACGGCTCCCTGATCCACGCGCAGGCTCTTTTTGATCTGGTTGACAATCCGGGCGGCCATGGCGCCAAACTTAGCCGAATCGTGGCCGACCAGAAATTGGCTGTCAATAATGAAGCCGTCGTAGGTGACCGTGCCGGCGCCGATCACTTTGGGTATTTTCGCGATGTCGGCGAGTTTCATCCTAACACCTCCCTGATCTCATCAATGATCTTGCGCGCGTACACAAAAACCAGACCGGGCTTGGCTTCGGGCTGGGTGATGACGCAGAGCAGGGAATCACCGGCCGCGATCACGCACACGGTCTCATTCTCTTTCTCAATCACGCACTTTTCCATGGCGCCGACATTCAAGTAGCGGAAGGATTCGGTGGCCTCATTGAAAACGGCCGCGATCAAGGCTGAGATTTCTTCCGCGTCGGTCCGATCCGGGGAATAATTTTTAATTAAAAGACCATCGGTGGCGGCGATAAAGGCAGCGGACACGGTTTTAAGCGCCAACAATTTGCGCATCGGTTCTTCCAGCCGGTCAAAGGGCGTGCCGCGGGTTTCCACAGCAGCGGGCGCCATCTCTTCTTCAAAAAGCGGCGGCGGTTCGGATGACGCTGCTTGAACCGGTGCAGGTTCTGCGGTCGGAATGACCACGGTTGCCGGTGGCTTTTCGGCCGGGGCTGGTATTTCGGGTTTGATTGGTTCTGCCGCCGCCGGCGTGGTTTCCGCCGCCGGTATTTCGGGTTTGACGGGCTCTTCGGCAACCGGCACAGAGGCAACCTTCATGGCTTCTTCTACGGCGCCAGCGATATCCCGGGCAGCAGGTTCGGGCTCGGTAAATGATATCTCCCGCTCTTCCTTGCTGATTGTTTCCGGGGTCTTGATCGGAAGATTGATTTTCACCGGCGCCTCCTGGATGGCTATTTCCGGTTCGACCGTCGGCGCGACCGGCGGAACCGGAGCTTCGGTCAATTCGATTTCCTTGATCAACACCGGCTCGGATTGGACTTGGAGATCGATCGCGACCGCCGCCGGAGCGGTAGCCGGAGGCTCAACCGCGGCCGCGGGCGCGGCGACGGCAAGATTATTCAGTTCCTTCTGGGCTTCCTTGTTTTCGGCATTGATGCGGAGTACGGCTTCGTAATGCTTGCGGGCGAGGTCGTATCGGCTCTGACGCTTGTAGCAGTGAGCCAGGTAAAGATTTTCATTCTCGCTGTCCTGAGCCTCTTCGTAAATCGCCTCGAGCACTTTCAAGGCCTGATCGGTCTCCCCTTTCAGGTAGTAAGCGCGGCCGAGAATTATCTTGGCCAGGGTGTAATTAGGGTTGCGCGCCAGCCCGTCTTTGAGAATGGAAATGGCCTCATCGATCATTCCCGATGTCAGATAAACATCGGCCAGCGTCGCGAAAATCAGGGTTTTGGAATCGATGGATAATTCGTCGGGCATGGTCATACTCCTTTCTTTAACAGCTCCAGCATTTCCATGGTGACTTTCAGGCAATGACTGATTTTTTCCGAAAGTTCTTCCTCCGGGCTCAGCAGGAGCGCTTTCTTCCAGTTGTCGCAGGCTTCGTCAAACTGTCCTTTCTGGACCAAAAGCAGGCCGAGGTGATAATACGGCAGGGGCTTGGAAGGATCGAGTTCGATTGCTTTTAAGAAATGCTGTTCGGCGCGGCTCCGGTCGTTGTTCTCAAACCAGTAGACGCCGGCGTAAACATTGAATTCATGAACATCGGCGTGGTCTTTTTCCAGGGCCTCGAGATAGGAGCGGGCCGCATCGTAATTTTTTTCATAGATATTAATTTTTAAAAGACCCAGATTGGCTCCGACATGGCGGTGGCTGAGCGAGACAATCGAGGTGAACAGGCGCTTCGCTTCATCAAAATCGCCGCGCTGGTAACATATGTCCGCTAATTCCCACAGCCATTCCAGGTTGCGGTCGTCCTGGGCGGTCAGGCGCTGGTAAACCGACCGGGCTTCATCCAGGTTGCCGACGGACTTGTAAACCCGGCCCAGGACCGTGAGCACTTCCGTGTCATCCGGATGCTCCTGGATGAAGGCGGTCAATACTTCAATGGCCTGTTCGATGAATCCCGCCTGATAATAGATGCGGGATTTGAGAATGGACGCTTTGTTCAGGAAAGGTTTGAGCTTGATCGCCTCGTCGGTCATGCGCAGGGCCTGCTCAATATCGCGTTTGCGCAGCGCGGCTTCTGCCTGTTCCAGGAAATCCTCGGCCTGGGGCACATCCAGGATCGTTTCAGCGGGGACTTCTGGTTCGGCCGGGCCAGTCGTGGCCGCTTTCGGCGTGTAAAAGGGGCCGAACTCAAAAAATTCCGGTGCGATCGCCAGGCGAAGTTTATCTTTCTGGTAATTGGGCTCGATCTCCATGCCCTTGCGGATGTAACTGAGACCCTCGTCGTACTTGCCGCTGCGCATGTAGATAAAACCGATGTTGTAGTAAGCGCCTGCGTAGTTCGGCGCCAGCCCCAGAGCGGCCTTGAAGGCGGTCAGGGCCTCTTCGTCGCGGCCGGTCTCGGCAAAAACCAGGCCCCGGCCAAAAATATCATCCACCGTGTTACCGGCGAAATAAGAAAGGGCGGATTCATAATTGCGGTTCTGCAGATAATACTGCGCGAGATTAAAACGGGCTTCGTGGCTGCCGAAACGGACGGCAGTTTCCCACTGGGCGATGGCGTCCGCGGTCTGGTTCTGGACATGCTTGGTCACGGCCAGGTTATTGTAGGCGGGGCCGAATTCCTTGTCCAGGCCGATCGCCTTCTGAAAATGGTTAAGCGCGGCGTTCAGATCCTGACGCAGGAGATAAGCAATGCCCAGGTCGTTGGTCAGGCGGGTCGATGAAAAATCCTGTTCCAGCGCCGTGGTCAGATACCGCTGCGCCTCGTCCGGTTTGCCGGCCAGGAGGTTCAATTCGCCCAGGGCGCAGAGCAGATCCGTGTCCCGGGCGTTAATCTTCAGGCATTCCTCGAACTCACGGTACGCCTCTTCGAACAGGCCCTTGTGCAGGTAAGTCCGGCCGAGGTTAAAATGAGCCTGAAACTCATTAACGGAAATCTTCGGGATACCGAGCTGCTCTTTCAGAAACTCCAGGTGGCCCTTGTGATCCTTGAGTTGAATCGGCAGATTAGGTTCAAACTGCGCCAGGGACGGATTGATCGCGATGGCCTTTCTCACTTCTTCGAGGCCTTCCTTGATCTTGCCTTTCTCGCCCAGGGCAAACCCCAGAAAAAAGTGGGTCTCGGCCGAAGCGGAATCAAGCATCAACGATTCCTGGAAATTCTTGATCGCGAGATCGATGATGCCTTTGTTGAAGTAAAGTTCGCCGAGCTGACGGTAACCCTCGGGCGTGATCTTGATCTCCAGGGCTTTCTTGATTTCTTCCAGGGCGTCGTCGTACTTGCCCAGGGCCTTGAGCGTCGAGCCCAGACCATAACGGGCCTCATAGGAACCCGGGTTGTAATCCAGGATCTTCCGGTAAAAAATGATGGCCTGAGAATAACGGCTGAGCTTCCGATAGGTATCCGCCAGTTCCAGGGTGGCGTGCTCATCAAACGGGGTTTCCTCGATCGTCCGCGCCAGTTCCTGAACTTTTTCCTCGAGCCGACCGGATTTTTTCAGAATGACTTCCATGTTGTTGCGGGCGAGAATGAAATTGGGGTCGATCTCAAGCGCTTTTTCCAGTTCGGCCAGGGCTTCGTCATACAGCCCTTTGTTAAAATAAACCACGGCCAGGTTGTTGTGCGCGCCCGGATCGTTCTCGGGAATACGCTGGGCGAAACTCTTTAAAATTTTATATTCTTCTTGGCTGATCATGAGGGCAGGTTTAATTTTTTAAGAATCAAATCCAGGCTGGCGGCGTCCGGGAGCAGTAGAAAATAAGTGCGCAGGGGTTTGTCGGTGTCGCTGAAATTGAATTCGGTTTCGATGCAGAAAATGAAATCCTTCTCCTTGCCGAATTCCACGACCACGCTGGACAGCACGGCGCCGACCATGTCAATGATCATGCCCGGCACCGAAGGCAGGATCAGCACACCGAGCAGTTCGCCGAGGGCGTTCATGTAGGAACAGGAAAGTATGTTGGTTATTTCCTTGAGCAGGGATTCCTGCAGTTCCACCGAATTCGGCTGGTTCTCGGGCATGAGCAGGGTGGTCAATTCCTGGGCGTCCTCGTAAGGGAAAAGCAGCAGATTTCGTCCGGTCAGATCGCCGAGGAAGTAAAGTAGGACCGAGGCGACGACATCGTTGGGATCGGCAATTTTAAGAATCACATCCTCCAGCGGCCCGGTCAGAATCCGGGGAATCCGGACCATGACCTTCTTTCCCACCAGCTGAGAAAGGGCGGTCGCGGCATGGCCGCTGCCGATATTGGCGACCTCGGTCAGGGCGTCAATCTGGAGTTGTGATAAACTTTTCGTATCAATCATTCAAACCCCCTTGGGTCAAGGATTAAAATGGGTGAACCATCGGCGTAGATCGAACATCCCGAATAAATGCTGCCGGGTAAAAGTGGATCAAGTTTTTTAACCACAATTTCATCTTCATCAATGATTTCATCGGTTACGAAGCCGCAGCGTGCCTCGCGGCGTTGCACGACGATCACGGATTTTCGTCCTGGCCGGCCCGTGCAGCCGAGCTGGGCGCCGACCCGGACAATCGGCAAAATTTCATCGCGGAGCGCGTACAGTTCCCGGTGATAAACCGTCTGGAATGATGACTCTTCAGCGTAAAATGTTTCCTGGACATAGCTCAAGGGCAGAGCGAAGCGCTGCCCGTCCAGCCGAAAAACCATGGCCCGCACGACCGCCAGGCTCAACGGCAGTTCAATCGTGAAAACCGAACCGCGGCCCGGTTCAGAATCAATTTCCAGTTTACCGCCAATGCGGGTGATAACCGAATCTACGATGTCCAGGCCGATGCCGCGGCCGGAGATTGACGAAACCTGCTGTTTGGTTGAAAAATTGGCGCGGGTCAGCAGCCGGAAAACCTCATGCCGGGACAGCCGCTGCGCCTCGTCCTCGGCAACCAGGCCCCGCTGGACCGCCAGCCGGCGGATTTGCTCCTGGTCAATGCCGGCGCCGTTGTCGCTGACCGCGATCATGATCTTTTCTCGTTCGCGGAAAGCGGTCAACTTAATCGTACCCCGCTCCCGGATGCCGTGATCCAGGGCATTGCGGATGAGATGCATGAGCGGTTCTTTTAAAATGTCAATGATCGAGCGGTCAACTTCAATCTCGCCGCCGACCATTTCAAACGTCACCTCTTTGTTCAAATTTTTCGCTTCGTCGCGGACCCACCGGGGGAAAAAATCAAAAACGGTCGAAAGCGGGAGCATGCGCAGCCACATCACTTCGTCTTTTAGAGCGGTGATGAGGCGAGCCGAAGTTTCCGTCAGGGAACCCAGTTCCGGATGGGGCGCGGCCTGGCTGATCTTGAGCAGCCTTGACCGGGCAATCATCAATTCGTTGGTTAAATTGAACAATTTGTCCAATTTCTCCATGCGGACACGGATCTCGGAAATTTCCCGGGCCTGGGTCGGGCTGACCGCGAACTGAACCGTCTCTCCCCGGCGCAGACGCTCAATCTGAGCCAGGAAATCGGCCGTGGCCGGGCATTCCTTTTTTTCCTTGATTGCCTTCAAACAAAGACTCAGAAAATCCGCCGCCTGGAAGAAAAAATCAACGATCGGGCGTTCGATCCGGCGCTGGTTCTTCGCATCTCCCAGCAGATCTTCCAGACGGTGGGCCAGCATGCCCAGATCGTCAAACCCCATGGTCTGGGCCATGCCTTTGATCGTGTGGCAGGAACGAAAAACGCTCATGATCGCCTCGTAATTTTCCGGTTCCTTGTCCAGCACCAGCAGAGCCTGGTTGAGCTGACGCAGGTATTCTTCGGTTTCGCTGACGAATAATTCAAAATAATTTTCCATCGGTGGTTATTTTTTTAAAATTCGCTCAATCGACTCCAGCACGCGTGAAGGTTGAAACGGCTTGACCACATAATCCAGCGCGCCGGCCTGCACGGCCTCCAGCACCAGGGCTTGCTGGCCCATCGCGGAAACCATCAGGATCCGGGCTTTGGGATCGAACTTCTTGATCTCCTTGACCGCTTCAATGCCGCTCATGTCCGGCATGATGATATCCATGGTCACGAGATCGGGCTTCAGTTCCTTGTAACGTTCGACCGCTTCCTTGCCCGTGGCGGCTTCTCCGCAGACCGTGTGTCCTCCCTTTTCCAGAATGTC
>CBFGIH010000079.1:0-6435 GCA_965648775.1 Caldifarciminota bacterium
CACCTACTTGCTCGGCACCCATTGCCGTAAATCGGACATTGATAACAGCGTCGCAAACCTGACTAAAATCATCAATCAGACGCCGGTCAAGCACCTCATTATTGAACATCACCTCCTGCGGGACTTGAACTGGCAAACTTACGTGCAGGATCTGGTTAAAATCCGAGGCAATCTGGCAATTCAATCCGGAGCAGCCTTTGCCGGTGAAAAAGAAGACCTGCTGGAGGCAAAAAGAAAAGACATGTATGAGGGAAAAATCCTCAATGTGGATAATTATGGATAAGTTGTGGAAAACGAAAAAATTTCCGAAATATCAAATGTTTTTAGCATATATTAATTCGTCTTCTCAAAGGTTATCCACAATTTTACCGAGGTTTAAACATGAAAAACAATGATGTGGAAAAAATTCATTCAATTTCCGAACAATATCAGCGCATAACCGGTGAATTGAGCAAAGCCATTATCGGTCAGCAGGAGGTTATTAACCAAATTTTGATTTCCTTGTTTTGCGGCGGTCATTCCCTGATCATCGGCGTACCGGGCCTGGCCAAGACCATGCTGGTAAATTCTATCTCGGAAATCATTGATTTGTCTTTTAACCGAATTCAGTTCACGCCGGATTTAATGCCTTCGGACATCACCGGCACCCAGGTCATTGAAGAGGATTTGACCACGGGCCGCCGTAATTTCCGGTTCGTGAAAGGGCCGCTTTTCGCCAATGTCATCCTGGCGGATGAAATCAACCGGGCACCGCCCAAAACTCAATCCGCGCTTTTGCAGGCCATGCAGGAATACCGGGTGACCTATGGTGGAGAAACCTTTCCTCTGCCCCGGCCCTTTTTTGTGCTGGCCACCCAGAATCCGATTGAGCAGGAAGGAACCTATCCCCTGCCCGAAGCCCAGCTGGACCGGTTCATGTTCACGATCAATATCGGGTATCCCTCAGCGTCGGAAGAAAAAGAAATCATCAAGGCCACGACCTCGGCCTACACTTATCGGCTGGACAAGGTAATCAGCGCCGGCGACTTTCTCGACCTTCAGCAGGCAATCCGGAAGATGCCGGTCAGTGAGGATGTGCTTGAACGTGTGGTGCAGGTGGTGGCGCAAAGCCGGCCAGACAATCCATCCGCGCCGACCGTCGTCCGGCAGTATGTGGCCTGGGGCGCGGGACCGCGCGCCTCACAGTACCTAATTCTCGGCGCCAAGGCGCACGCCGCGCTGGACGGCCGTTACACGCCCGGATTTGATGATGTCCGCCGGGTTGGACCATCGGTCCTCCGGCACCGGATCATCACCAATTTCGCCGCCGAAGCTGAAGGCATAAACTCTGACCAGATTGTCGAACAACTGCTGAAAACCTGAAACCGGCACGCCCTGGCCGGATCAAAGAAATTATCTCGGATAAATCAAAGGTGATGTAAATTGCTGAGCGGTTAGGGCTTTATGGCCTGGTACAAATCCCGGTACTTAAGCGCAGATTGGTTCCAGGAAAAATCGGCGGTCATGCCAGCGGCCGACAGGGCGGCAAAAAGATCGGGTTGGCGGTAAACCACGGCACCGCGTTCCAGCGCCGCCAGCAGGTCCGACCCCTGGTATTCATTGAAGACAAAGCCGTTGCCGGTCATGGTTTCGGGGTTGAACTCCTGCACGGTGTCGGCGAGACCGCCGGTCCGGCGCACGACCGGCACCGCCCCGTAGCGCAGGCCGATCAATTGACCGAGGCCGCAGGGCTCGTAGCGGCTGGGCATCAGAAAAAAATCGCAGCCGGCATAAATCCGCCGCGCCAGACGGTCGTCAAATTTCAGCGAAACCGACACCTGGGTGCGGTAAACCTGCTCGTACGCCTTGAATTTCTTTTCGTAGGCCTCGTCGCCGGTGCCCAGCAGGACAAAACTGTAGCCGAGACAGATGATTTCGTCAAAAATTTCACCGAGGAGGTCAAAACCTTTCTGCTCCGCGATGCGCGACACCATGCCGATCAGGGGCCGGTGATAGTCAATGTTGCATTCCTGGACCAGGGCCTGCTTGTTGCGCTGCTTGCCGGCGAAATCGCGGTAGGGCTCGGCCAGGGCGGGATCGCGGGCCGGATCCCAGAGATCATAATCTATACCGTTGATGATGCCGCGGAGGTCTGACGCTCGCTGGCGGATGACACCTTCCAGGCCGCAGCCAAATTCGGGCGTCTGAATTTCCCGGCTGTAATTTTCCGAAACGGTCGTCACCGCGTCGGCAAACACAATGCCGGACTTCAGAAAATTGATGTCGCCGTAAAACTCAATTCCGGCAGGCGTGAAATACTTATCAGGCAAGCCCAGCACGGGATACTGGTCCGCGGGAAACCGGCCCTGGTATCCGAGATTGTGAATCGTGAAAACCGTTTTCGCAGGGGAAGGTCTTTCTTTGAAAAACAAAGGCAAAAGACCGGCCTGCCAGTCATGGCCATGGATGATATCAACCGGATGGCGCCGCAGCAGACATTCGACTGCACGGTTGAAAAGCGTGAATCGGGCGAGATTGTCCGGATAATCACCCTGACTGGTCCCATACAATCCTTCGCGGTCAAAATATGCTGGGTGGTCAATGAAAAACGCATTGTCCCGGCGAAAAACTTTTACGCGCGGCGCCGGGGCAAAGGGAATTTCAATTTCCGCAAAAAAATCAGCTTTTATCCCGCGATAGCGGGGCAGGTACAGGAATGTTTCCACGCCGGTGCGCGGCAGATGTTTCCGCAGGGCGCCGACGACATCGGCCAGGCCGCCGGTCTTGGCGTAAGGTACGGCCTCGGATGCGACGAGGGCGACTTTCATTGTTTCCTTTTTTTAATCTTCTTTCTTGATGGTCCTCAGGCGGTGAGCGAAGCTCTTTAAAAAGGAAAAATCGGCTTGGTCAATCATCACCAATCACAAGACATTTTTGAGGAATGCCGCCGACTCCTCAGGCGGTGTGGGATTGATATAAAAGCCCGTGCCCAGTTCAAATCCAGCAATGCGGGTCAAAACCGGAATAATTTCCAGGTGATAGTGATAAAAATCGATGCCCTTAAGGGTAAGCGGCGCTGAGTGAATGATGAAATTATAAGGCGGGGTGTTCAAAGCGGCTTTCAGCCGCAGCAGGGTATCTTTCAGGATTGCCGCCAGGTCGCGCAGTTCGGTTTCCGGCGCGTCTTCAAAATTGGAGGTGTGATTGCGGGGTAAAAGCCAGGTCTCAAAGGGAAAACGAGGAGCAAAAGGGCACAGGGCGATAAAAGAGTTATTCTCGTTAATCAGGCGCTTGCGGTTTTTGGTTTCCTGGGCGATGATGTCGCAGAAGATGCAGCGCTCGCGGTATTCATAATAGCGCTTGGCGCCGTCCATTTCCTCCACGACCTGCTTGGGCACCACGGGTGTGGCAATGAGCTGGGAATGGCTGTGCTCGAGCGAAGCACCGGCAGCCGCGCCGGAATTCTTAAAGATCATGACATAGCGGAAGCGCGAATCCTTTTTCAAATCAATGATTCGCTTCTGGAAAGCCAGCACGACATGGACGAATCCTTCCAGCGCCAGATCTGCCAGGTCGCAACTGTGATCCGGGCTCTCAATGATCACTTCATGGGCGCCGATGCCGTTGACCCGGTCATATATTCCCTCGCCCCGTCGGTTCAGTTCTCCTTCAATCCGCAGGGCCGGAAACTTGTTGGAAACAACACGCAACGACCAGCCCGGCGTGTTAGGCTCCGTGCCGGATTCGCGCTGGGCGTAGATTTCCGGCGGAGTGGCCTTTTCGTTGCCGGGACAAAACGGACATTCCGCCGGAGAAAGTACGCGGTTTTCCGGTTGAAATTTGAAATCCTTGGGCCGCTTGGCCCGTTCCGTGGAAATTATGACCCAGCGCCCGAGAACCGGGTCCTTACGTAATTCGGGCATTAACTATTCTTTCTGGTCTGAACGCGGTTTGATATCGCCTTGCGGTTCCGCTGGTTTGACATCACTATCTGGTGCTGGTTCGGTCGCGGAGGCGGTCAGAAAAATTTCGATTTTGGCCTCGGCTTTGATCCGGTTCAAGAATTCTTCGGCAATCTTGTTCTGCTTCTCGCGCCGGATCGTGGTTTCGATCCAGGGCTTGACTTCTTCATAGGTACGATAACCAGGCGGCGTGTACTTAAGCAATTTGACAAAGGCGAAAACATTGCTGAACGAACCGGGTTTCAGTTTGAAAACAGCGTTTTCAAACGCTTTGGATTTCATGCCCCGCCGCAGGTTGCCGGTCTTACCGTAGCGGACTTTGGTCGGCGCGATCGTGTATTGTTGAATCAGCGTGTCGAATTTCTCCGGTTCGGCGATAACCTGTTTTCTCAGGTCCTCGGCCAGTTTCCGGCTCCGGACGACAAGTTCCTGGCAATCGGCCATCTCGAAAATTTTATAGTCTTCATGGTGATCGCGGTAATACTGGGCGATCTCCGCAGAATCAACCGTCACCGCCTCGATGACAACCTTGGTGTAGAGCGCCTGCTCCAGCAGCTGGCGTTTTCGTTCGTGAAAAGAAGTGAAAAAGGTTTCGTTGAGGAAATACTTGTTCTGCTCCGCAACCGTGATCTTGAGCAGTTCTTCAATTAAAAGATCCAGCACCTTCATGACCTCTTCCGGTTTGGCCATGTCCACCCGGCCGAACGCGGGCTGATCGATGTTGCGGCGGTCCACGTCCTCCCAGGTGATGGGCAGGCCGTTGAGCCGGGCCACGATCCGGCTGGCCACCATCAGGGTTTCATTGACGGCAATGCTGTCCGGATATTTTTCAATAAGGGCGCGCGCCTTGAGATCTTTGTTCAGCTTGATCTCCAGGTCTTTGACATTTTCGGCGTTGACCGAGGCCTCAACCTGGGTCCGGACTTCTTCCAGCCGGCGGTAGCGAGGCATTTTGTGTTCGGTCACATAATAAATGCCGAATTTGCCGTCATGAGGCACGACCGGCGAGAGCGTGTGCGCTGGCAGGCTGAAAATCACGTCCTCGATCGGTTTCGGTTTAGTGCCCTTAAACACGATGCCCATGTTACCGGCATTGCCCGCGGTCGTTGCCTTGGAATATAACTTGACCAGGGTATCAAAGGCCGCGGTGTCCCTGACCAGAGAATCACGCAGGAAAAGCGCCAGGCTTTCTGATTCAACGACGATTTCCTTGCCCCGGATTTCCTCCTGAAGTTTATATAAATCGCGGTTTTTCTTGAAATAAGCTTTAATCTGCTTATCCGTGGGCTTCGCCCTGGCAACAACCAAGTTCGCCCGGACCTCATCCATGAGCAGGTTGCGCCGGATCTTGGCAGCTTCCCGCTTGAACCACTCGTTTTCATATGCCTGGTGTTTCATGCCGTTGACAAACAGCAGCCGCTCCAGAATCATCTGATCCAGAATGGCCTTTTCATCCTTGGGCCCGAAAGGCGAGCCCGAGGTCATCCGTTCATCAAGTTCCAGCCGGGTAAAATTGTAACCGTCCACGGTGGCAACCAGATCCTGGTAATTTTTCTTGAAGCACCGTTCCACGCCTTTTAAACTGAACGAATCCAGGGCCGGGTCTTTGCGAAACTGGGTGGCCACGATTTCATACTGACGGGCCGCGGCCAGGAAATCCTCTTTCCTTTCTAATGCCAGTCCATAGCGGTAATGGACAGATCCGTCTTTCTGCTTGTAATCTTTCAAAATCCCGGCGTAAATCTCGGCTGCCTGATCATAATTGCCGAGTTTATCGAAATAAATATCGCCGAGTTCGATTTTCCAGAACGGCCCCTTATCCCGGGCTGCCATTCGTTCGCAGTATTGAATCGCAGCTGGATAATCACCGGCCAGCAGCAGGTTCAAATAATCCTGTGGCAAAAGCGATAAAAGAATGAAAATTAGACTCATGCAACCTCCTTGTAAATAGAAAACTTATTATATATAAGAATATCTATCTGTCAACAGGGTAACTCATTGCACAATGTTATTTGCTGGCAATTCAAAATACCAGTTTTTCAGGAGCAATTTCTGGACGGGCTTGACATTAAACCGCTAATCGGTATATTATCATCAGCAATCTTAATCAGAAAAATGAAAACCTTTACCCGGATATTGGTCATAGGCCTGCTCTTTGCAGTCATTGTCAACCTGGCATACCGCCTTGAGCTTAATCGCCAACCCGATCAATTGGTCGGCGAAATGATGTATTTCCCCTCGGGCCGGGCCCTGCGCGCATTATCTCTCGGTTTTTACACGCCCCTGGCCGACATTGTCTGGCTGCGCTTCATTCAGTATTACGGCCTGCACCGCATGACCGATTTGCAGTATGAATACATGTATCACATCCTGGATATTTTAACCACCCTGGACCCTTATTTTGTCCATGCCTACAACCTCGGCGCCCTGATGCTGACGCATGACGCGGGCCGGCCGGAAGAGGCGTTCAAACTCTTAAAAAAAATCATGTTTA
>CBFGIH010000080.1:0-6423 GCA_965648775.1 Caldifarciminota bacterium
AAGCAGGGGCGCGCTGTTTTATTTCCTCCACCTCCCTCCCTTGACGGAAGGAAATAAAGGGAAGGTGATATCATGGTCTCAACCATAACCTATATTTCATTCATTGCCGGGAATAAAACCACCCACCGCCTGTAGTATAGACAGAAGGTCACACCGAGCGCGTGACCAAAGGAGGTTTTATGAACCCGCCCACCATGTACCCAACCTTGCCGTGCATCGGCAAGCGCAGTCCCCTCAACCAGACGTATGTCCGTACCCTGAAGCGATCGTACTATTTCGCCAACCTTCTCCTGCTCATCGGCATCACGGCGGTTTTTGGCTGGATCAAATACCGACAGTGGCAGGCGGATCGTAACACCATCCTGATTCCCGGTTCTCCCCCGCAGATTATTGATATTACGAGATTCACGCCGCCGCCGATTGACCCGGGCAATTACAATGTCGGCGTGGATCCGGTGATCAAACCTGGCACGCCCATCATCGGCGTGCCCAAGCCCGTGCCCGACGCCGTGGCCATTAATCAGACCATGCCGGATCAGGGCAGCATCACGGGCCAGAACGTCCTGCCCGCCAACCTCAATGTCAATGATACCAACTCCGTCCGCATTCAGGTCGGTGATGACTTTGTGCCGGGTCCAGGAACATTTGTGCCGGTGGAAGTGCCGGCCAAACTGCTGAGCGCGGTGCCGCCCGCTTATCCTGAACAGGCAAAGATTCTCGGTCAGGAAGGGACGGTTTTCATCAACATGCTGGTTGATAAGGATGGCTCGGTCATGAAAGTAAGCGTGGCCAAGACGTCGGGATTTGCCCTGCTTGATTCCGCGGCAGTGCAATGCGGCCGGGAATGGAAGTTTTCGTCCGCGATTCAAAACCACAAACCGATCCGTATCTGGGTGACGGCACCCGTGCGCTTCGTGCTGAATTAGTTGATTAATTCTGCCGCTCAATGCGGGAAAAAACCTCTACCTTTTTCCTGCTTGATGGTCCGCTCACGCCGAGCGAGACGCTGCAGAGGGGAGGACTAAGGTGGAGGTGAATTTTTATCCGCCTTTCTCCTTTTCCTTATAAAAAACCTCTCCCGTGAGAGAGAAGGTGATAAAAACAGGTTAATTAATCTGTGCGTTTCCTTCTGCGGTTCGCGACCTTGATGCGGATCAGCGAGCGCTGGAACGCGGCAAAAGCCTCGGCGTCCTGAATCCGGTCACCGGTTTTCTTGGTCATCTGCTGACGGGCTTTTTCCCGCGCGCGTTCTGCCCGTTCAATGTCAATTTCTTCGGCCCGCTCGGCCGCATCGGCCAGGATCGTGGTTTGTTTGCCGGACACCTGAATGAAACCGCCGGTCACGGCCATGTAAATGGTATCCTGATCCCGCCGGATTTTAATTTCGCCGGCCTGAAGAATCGAAACCATCGGCACGTGGCGGGCCAGGACCGTGATTTCACCCTGGAGCGTGGGCAGGGTGACCTGGTCAACTTCATCCGACCAGATCAGCCGTTCCGGCGTGACAATGTCCAGTTTGAACTTCACCTGGATAATTCAGAAAGGTCGCCGACCATCCAGCAGGACTGCTCGGTTTTGTCGTCGCAGGCACCTTCGAGAAAGGCCTTGAAGCCGTTGATGGTCTCCCGCAGGGGCACGTACCGTCCAGGCCGGCCCGTGAAGGTTTCCGCGGTGAAAAAAGGCTGGGACAGGAAGCGCTGAATTTTGCGCGCCCGGCTGACAATGAGTTTGTCTTCATCGGAGAGCTCTTCAAACCCGAGGATTGCGATGACATCGCGCAGATCCTTGTAACGCTGCAGTACTTTCTGGACGCCGCGCGCGACGCGGTAGTGCTCCTCGCCGACATACCGCGGATCCAGAATCGACGAGGTGGAATCAAGGGGATCTACCGCCGGGTAAATACCGATGTCGGCGAGCGAACGCGAGAGCACGATCGTGGAATCAAGATGGCTGAAAGTTGTGGCCGGCGCCGGATCGGTCAAATCATCCGCCGGTACGTATACCGCCTGCACCGAGGTGATCGAGCCGTACTTGGTTGAGGTGATGCGTTCCTGGAGTTCACCCATTTCCGTCGCCAGCGTGGGCTGATAACCGACCGCGGACGGAATGCGGCCCAACAGGGCTGACACTTCTGATCCCGCCATGGTGAACCGGTAGATATTATCGATGAATAACAGGACGTCCTTTTTTTCATCGTCCCGGAAATACTCGGCCATGGTCAGCGCGGCCAGTCCGGTCCGCTGGCGAACGCCGGGCGGTTCGTTCATCTGGCCAAAGACCAGCACGGTTTTATCGATGATGCCGGAGCGGTTCATTTCCCGAAAAAGATCGTTGCCCTCACGCGTCCGCTCGCCGATCCCGGCAAAGACCGAAACGCCGCCGTGTTCGTGGGCGATGTTGCGGATGAGCTCGGTGACGATTACGGTTTTGCCGACGCCGGCGCCGCCGAACAATCCGACTTTGCCGCCTTTCACGATCGGCGCGATCAGGTCAATGACCTTGATGCCGGTTTCCAGGATCTCGACCTGAGATGATTGTTCCTTAAACGCGGGCGGTTTATTGTGGATGGAGCGGATGGTCCGGGCATTAACCGGTCCTTTTTCATCGATCGGTTCACCCAGGACATTGAAAAGACGTCCCAGGGTCTGCGGTCCGACCGGAACCGATAAGGGCCGGCCCAGGTCTTCGACCAGCATGCCGCGCCGGAGGCCGTCGGTTGGGCCCATGGCCACGCACCGTGCGACATTCCAGCCGATGTGCTGCTGAATTTCAAGGATCAGATCCTCGTTGTTGTTTTTGACTTTTAACGCGCCGTAGATGCCGGGCAGACGCTGGGTGAATTCCACGTCAATAACGGCGCCGATGATTTGAATGATGGTTCCTTGGTTCATAACTCCTCGATGACCATGGTGCTGGTAGAAAGCTCGGTCAACTCTTTGGTAATGCCTTCCTGCCGGGCTTTGTTGTAGGACAGGGTCAGACTGCTGATCAGGTTTTCCGCGTTTTCGGTGGCGTTCTTCATGGCGACCATGCGGCTGGCGAATTCTGAAGCCTGATTTTCCAGCAGGGCCGCGTAGATTTCATATTCGATGATGCGCGGTACGATGGTCGCCACGACTTCCCGGGCCGAAGGTTCGTATTGTATGGTCGCGGTCAGGGAAGCGGCGGCGCCGGGATCCCGCAGGGGCAGAATTCTCAATGCGGCCGGTTTCTGCACGAGATGCGACACAAAATTGCTGTAGACGACAATCACTTCGTCGTACGCGCGCGCCCGATATTCTTCCATGGCGATCCGGCTGATGGCCAGGGTCTTGATAAACGACGCGGGCATCTCCATGTTCGTGAAATCGGCGATGACCCGATAGCCGCGGTTAATCAGGAAATCGCGGCCTTTCTTGCCGACGGTCAGGAAACGAAACCGTTCCCGGTCAGTTGCCCGTTTTAATGCCTCGTGGATCAGGTTCATGTTGAACGCGCCGCACAGGCCGCGGTCCGAAGTAAAAAACAGGATGAGGGTTTTGCTCACCGATCGGGTCTGAAGCAGGGGATGGAGTTCGCTTTCGGTATGGGCGGAAACTTCCTGGAGCATGGACCAGGCCAACCGGGCATAGGGCCGGGATTGGTAAAGCGCCGTGGTGGTTTTTTGCATCCGGGCCGCAGCCACCATTTCCATGGTTTTGGTGATCTTGCGGATATTGCCCACGGAGCGGATGTGCCGCTTGATGTTATGAATATCGGCCATCAGGTGCGGTTATATATGCCCTTGAAATTTTCCAACGCGGTCGTGATTTTTTCCTCGCGTTTTTCCTTGATTTCCCGCAGGGTGTCGGCGTGCATGGTTTCCAGGTACTTAAGAAACTGCGTCTCGAAATCGCGGATCCGGTCAACGGGAATTTCATCGAGCAGGCCGGACGTGCCCGCGTAAATGATGGCAACCTGCTTTTCCACGGGCATGGGCACATACTGATTCTGTTTCAAAATTTCCGTCATGACCCGGCCCCGGGTCAACTGCTGGCGCGTCGCGGCGTCCAGATCGCCGGCGAATTCGGCAAACGCGGCCATTTCCCGGAACTGGGCGAGATCAAGCCGGAGCCGGCCCGCCACCTTGCGCATGGCTTTGATCTGAGCCGAGGCGCCGACGCGGGAGACCGACAAGCCGACATTGATCGCCGGCCGGATGCCCTGATAAAAAAGTTCGGGTTCAAGGTAGATTTGGCCGTCCGTGATGGATATCACATTGGTGGGAATGTAGGCCGTGATATCGCTCGCCTGGGTTTCGATGATGGGCAGGGCCGTGAGCGATCCGCCGCCGTGGCTCTGGTTCAGCTTGGCTGCCCGTTCCAGCAGTCGGGAGTGAAGGTAAAAGATATCGCCGGGAAAGGCCTCTCGACCGGGCGGTCGGCGCAGGAGGAGGGAGATCTCGCGGTATGCCCAGGCGTGCTTGGATAGGTCGTCGTACAGCACCAGGGCGTCCTGGCCGTTTTCCATGAAGTACTCGCCCATGGCGCAGCCCGCGTAAGGAGCAAGGTACCACAGGGCGGCCGGGTCAGACGAGGAGGCGCTGACCACGATCGTGTAATCCATGGCGTCATGCCGCTGTAGTTCTTCGACCAGCCGCACCAGCTTGGATTCTTTCTGGCCGATCGAAACATAGATGCAGAAAACATTCTCATGCTTCTGGTTGATGATCGTGTCGATGACCAGCGCCGTCTTGCCAGTCTGGCGGTCACCGATGATCAGTTCCCGCTGGCCCCGGCCGATGGGAATCATGGAGTCAATGGCCTTGATACCGGTCTGCAGGGGTTTGTTGACCGGCTCGCGTTGGATCACGCGGGGCGCGATTTTTTCAATTGGATTGAATTTTTCGGGCTTGATTGGTCCCTTGCCATCCAGCGGCTCGCCCAGGGGATTGATCACGCGGCCCAGAAGCTGTGGGCCGACGCCGACTTCCAGCAGCCGTCCTGTGCCCTTGACCACATCGCCTTCCTTGATCTTTTGATAATCGCCCAGGATAATCGCGCCGATGCGGTCGCGCAGCAGATTCAGGGCCACGCCCTGGATGCCGTGGGGGAATTCAAGCATTTCCGAGGCGAAGCAGTCAGACAGGCCGTGAATCTGAGCCACGCCGTCGCCGGATTCGATGACGACTCCGACGCGTTCGACCTTGACCCTCTTCTCCTGCTCAATGACTTCACGCCTGATTTCGTTTAAGAGATTGGCTTTTAAATCTTCTTTCATTCTTTCCTCAAACGGTTGATCACCGAGGTCATTTTCGTCCGTAAACTGGCGTCGAACATCAGGTCGCCGGTCTTGACCACCATGCCGGCGATGATGGATTCGTCAACGATGTTACGGATCACAAGCGGACGGTTGAATTTAGCGCTGAACCGGCGGCTGATTTCTTCCTTTTCCTCTGGCGACAGGGGCACGGCGGTTCGGACTTCCAGCTCCAGAATACCAGTCTGCTCGGGTTTGAGTCGGTAACGGCGCATGATATCGGTCAGCAGGTGCAGGGCGTTGGAACGGATCAGCAGGAACAGGAAATCATAGGCTGCCGCCGAAATGTAGTCCTTGAAAATTCGCCGGAGGGCGGCGGTTTTTTCCGCAAAGGGAATGCGTGGGTTTTCTAAATACCCCCGCAGTTTCAGGGAAGAGTGCAGGGAGGATTCGACCATTTCCAGATCGTCGAAAATCGGCTTCAGATCGCGCTGGGCGGGATCCGTGGCCGTTGACGCCGGGATGCTTTCCTCGCTTTTATTTCTTTTCTTCAATCTGCCGCTCCACTTCCTTGACCGCCTGGTTGATCAAATCTTTCTGGGTCTTTTCGTCCAGTTGCTTCTTGATCATGTCCAGCGAGAGATTGACCACCATCTCGCCCACCTCTTTTTTGATTTCGGACATGATTTGTTTTTTCTCGGCGTTGATTTCTTTGAGGGTGCGATCCACGATTTTGCGTGATTCCTCGTGAGCCATTTCCAAAATTTTCTTTTTTTCCTCATCCCCAAGTCGGGCGGCCTGTTCCACGATCCGCTGAGCTTCTTGCCGGGCCTCCTCCAGGGCTTCCTTCTGCCGCTGTTCAGAAGCAGCGGCATCAGCTTTCAATTTTTCGGCATTCTGCAGGCCCTCATCGATTTTCCGGGATCGGTCGTGAAACAATTTCAGGATGGGCTTATAAAGAAAATAATAGAGGATGCCCAACAGAAGCGCAAAATTGAAGATTTGGGCGATGAGCAGCCAGGGATTGAGGCCCAGTTTACCGAGCGCTTCCATGGCTACAGGAATTTGACAATCAGGGCAACCACCAGGGCGTAAATGGCGATCGCTTCGCAGAACGCGAGGGCCAGGATGACCAGCGTCTGGATCTTGCCGCTGGCTTCAGGGTTGCGGCCCACGGCTTCAGCCGCCTTGGCGCCGATGAAACCA
>CBFGIH010000081.1:0-6423 GCA_965648775.1 Caldifarciminota bacterium
AGTCCGGGCACGCCTTCAATTAGAATATGGCCATTGGCCAGCAAGCCGATGAGCAGGCGGTTGATCAGATAGCGCTGACCCACGATCGCCTTGTCAATCTCGGCGGTTAGAGTTTGACAGACAATGCTTTCTTTTTCTATCTCTTCATGAACCTGCTTAATTTCGTCTCTGATTTCATCCATCAGGTATCCTCCTCAAAGATGATGACGCGGAGATTATTATGCAGACCTCAACGAAAAAAATCTCCGTTGATTATAACCATAAGTCCAAAAATGTCAAGATATCGGCACTTTTTTAATATTAAGACAAATTTTTGACAACTTTTGCTGATAGCGGGTTTATTTTAAAAAACATTATATTAAGTTGTTATTTTAACGCCGGCAATAATTCTTCCTAAAAATAAATATACCGTAATATCTTGACAAAACTAAACCATCGCATATAATACAATGTCTAAAGGGCGAATAGCTCAGCTGGTGAGAGCGTCTGCCTTACAAGCAGAAGGTCACCCGTTCAAATCGGGTTTCGCCCAGATGTATTATATGTAATAAATTTTGGATAAGTTTTATCGGTTTGATGACTTTTTTGTCATCCCGGCTAAAAAATGGAACTGATTTTTTGTGGTTCGAGATAATTATTAATTTTAGAGAATTTTTATAAAAAAAAGGAGGAACGAATGACGATCAAACCACTGCATGATCACATCCTGGTTGAGAGGATAGAAGAAGAAACCAAAAAAGGCAGTATCATCATTCCTGATACGGCCAAGGAAAAACCTCAACAGGGTAAGGTTATTGCGGTCGGCGATGGACGCCGCGATGAAAAAGGCACCAGAATCCCGATGGATGTCAAGAAGGGAGACATCATCCTGTTCGGCAAATACTCAGGAAACGAGATCAAGATCAATGATACGGAATATCTCATAGTGCGCGAAGAGGATGTCCTCGGTATCATAGAGAAAAATTAACTGATCAACAAAGGAGATAAAAATGGCTGCGAAACTGATCAAATTTGACGAAGAAGCCCGCCGAGCAATCCTGCGGGGCGTGCAGATCCTTTCCAGCGCGGTAAAGGTAACCCTCGGTCCCAAGGGCCGCAATGTAGTCCTGGAAAAGAAATTTGGCGCGCCGACGATCACCAAGGACGGGGTCACGGTCGCCAAGGAAATTGATCTGGAAGACAAGTTCGAGAACATGGGCGCACAGATGGTCAAGGAAGTGGCGTCCAAGACGTCGGACGATGCGGGGGACGGTACCACGACGGCGACCATCCTGGCCGAAGCGATCTACCGCGAAGGCCTCAAAGCCGTCGCCGCGGGCGCCAATTCCATGGAAATCAAGAAAGGCATTGATCAGGCCGTGGAAACCGTGGTTGAATCCCTGAAGAAACTTTCTACGCCGATCAAAGGCAAGACCGATATTGCGCAGGTGGCGACGATCTCGGCGAACAATGACGAGACCATCGGCAATCTGATCGCGGACGCCATGGAAAAGGTAGGCAAAGACGGTGTGATCACGGTTGAGGAAGCCAAGGGGATGGCCACCACGCTGGATGTCGTCGAGGGCATGCAGTTTGACCGCGGTTATCTTTCGCCGTACTTCATTACCAATCCAGATAAAATGGAGTGCGTGCTGGAGGATGCTTATTTGCTGCTTTATGAAAAGAAAATCAGTGCCATGAAGGATCTGCTGCCGGTTCTGGAAAAGATCGCCCAGAAAGGCCGTCCGATCCTGATCATCGCCGAGGAAGTCGAAGGTGAAGCGCTTGCCACCCTGGTGGTCAACAAGATCCGCGGCACGCTCCAGTGCGCTGCGGTCAAGGCACCGGGTTACGGCGACCGCCGCCGAGCCATGATGGAAGACATTGCCATTCTGACCGGAGGCAAGCTCGTTTCGGAGGACATTGGCATCAAACTGGAGAACGTGCAGATGTCGGATCTGGGCCAGGCCAAGCGCATCGTGATCGATAAGGAAAACACAACCATCGTCGAAGGCGCCGGCAAGAAGGCCGATATCCAGGCGCGCATTCAACAGATCCGCAATGAGATCGAGGAAACCAAGTCCGATTACGACAAGGAAAAACTTCAGGAACGGCTGGCCAAGCTTGCCGGCGGTGTGGCCGTGCTCAATGTCGGCGCCGCGACCGAGGTGGCCATGAAAGAGAAAAAAGCACGGGTCGAGGACGCCCTGCACGCCACCCGGGCCGCCAGCCAGGAAGGCATTGTCCCGGGCGGCGGCGTGGCTTTTCTGCGGTGCCTGCCGGATCTGGAAAAGGTCAAACTGGCCGGCGATCAGCAGATCGGCGTGGACATCGTGAAGAAGGCGATTGAAGAGCCCCTGAAGCAGCTCGCCGCTAATGCGGGCAAGGAAGGTTCGGTGATTGTTGAACACGTGAAAAAGGAAAAGACCAATTTCGGCTACAACGTCATGAGCGAGAAAATCGAAGATCTGGTAGAAATCGGCATCATCGATCCGACCAAAGTAACCAGGACCGCCCTGCAGAACGCGGCGAGTATCGCGGGCCTTCTGGTCACGACCGAAGCAGTCGTGGTGGAAAAGCCCGAGGAAGAAAAGACCCCGCCGATGCCGGCCGGTGGCGGCGGTGGTTACGGTGACTATTGATGAATAGTCAACGGGTAAGGGTTGGGATGCAAAAAAGCATTCCAACCCTTGCTTGTTTTTCTTCGGTGAAAAAATTCAAACCACTGGTCGCCGGCGGTTACCGGTTTGTTTCTGCCGTCGCGCTGGTCTGATAAACAATATGCCGACCTACGAATATGAGTGCCAGAAATGCCACCGGCATTTCGAGGAATTCCAGAAGATGACCGATCCGCCGTTAAAAAAATGTCCGGTTTGCCAAGGCCGCTTGACGCGCTTGATCTCCGGCGGCGCGGGTCTGATCTTCAAGGGCTCGGGGTTTTACATCACGGATTATAAAAAAACTTCAGCGGTGACGGACACAAAGAAAACGCCGTCAAAAGAGAAAAAGGAAAAAGCGGTTGCGGCACCGCCGCCGGATCAGGCCGCCGGTTCAGCGGCATCCGGAAAAAAAGAAAAAAAAGAGACGAAGTCCGAAACTAAAAAAGAAACGTAACGCGCCTGACGATCAGGAACATTTTAAGGCGTGCGAAAGATCCGATGCCATCGGATCTTTCGCCATTTCCAGAACCGTATGACATCCAATATGCTGCCTGGTTCCTTGCCCGGGTCAAAAGAAAAGTAGATAAAAACCGGCTGACCGTTGATCTGGCGCCGGGGCAGTGGTCCCCAGAATCGGGAGTCGTAGGAGTTGTCGCGGTTATCACCCAGGACGAACACATGATCCTCAGGAATGACAACCGGCCCGAAATTATCACGGATGTCCCGGAGATCGGTCAGGCGGGTCAGTAAACCCTGTTCCCATTCGGCCTGAAAACGGCAAGGTTCGTAGAAAACCGGCGGGTAGGTGAGCGAATCCTCGTGCCGGGCATAGGGTTCAGGCACGATCCGGCGGTTGATGAGCAGGACTTTATTGATGATCTGCACGGTATCGCCCGGACCCGCGACGCAGCGCTTGACATAATCACGGTGTTCGGCCGGATATGAAAAAACCACCAGTTCACCCCGGCGTGGCCCGCGGCCCCGCAACAGGTAGAAATGAGTGAGCGGCAGTTTGAGGCCGTAGGCCAGATGATTTACCAGCACGGCATCGCCCACGAGAAAAGTTGTTTCCATGGAAGAAGTGGGAATGATGTAGGCCTCGATGAATAAGGCGCGGATGATAACGATGAGGGCGATGATGATCAGCCAGCGTCTTAGTTCACGGCCCACCTTGTTGAACATGGTTCATTATAGATTTTATCAGCGCAAAGTCAAGCCGCGTTTTGATTGACAAAACTCGTAATTTATGGATAATTCCTGCCTATGTGGTTTCATGATGACGATACGCTGATTGAAGAAGAGACAACCAAGGGTAAGCGCGATGTCCGGTTGATCCGGCGTCTTCTTTATTATTTTCGACCGTACAGCCAGAAAATCATCCTGGCCGCCGGTCTCCTGCTGTTATCCACCCTCCTGACCATCAGCGGACCGATCATCATCAAGCAGGTGATCGACTCGATCCTGCCCCGGCGGGATCTCGCGGGTCTTTTGTTTTTATCCGGCCTGTACTGTTGCCTGCAAATTATTGTCATCGTGATCCGTTACTTCCAGCAGGTTTCGATCGCGATCGTCGGCGAAAAAGCAATCGCGGATTTAAAGCGCGACATTTTCCGGCATATGATCACCCTGCCGGTCAGCTATTTTGACCAGCAGCCAGTGGGCCGGCTCATCACCCGGGTTGAAGGCGATAATGAAAATTTAAAGTCGCTTTTTTCCCAGACCGCCGTGGTGCTGATCCAGAATCTGGTTCTGCTTTTGGGCATGTCCGTGGTCATGATCACGGTCAACGCGCGGCTCTATCTCATAATATTTATTCTCCTGCCCGTTTACCTGCTGGCGTTCAACTGGTTCGGCCGCAAGGTTCGGCCGGTTTACGTTGCGGTCCGCAAACAGGTGGCGGAGATCAACGGGTTTGTCATGGAGACCATCCGCGGCCTGCCCGTGGTACAGGTCTTCTGCCGCCAGCACTGGTTCCAGGAGCGGCTCGCCCGGCTGGGCCGGGAAAAATTCCGTCTGGAAATGAAAGCCCAGAGTTTCTGGTACCGGATCTGGCTCCTGGTCGATTCGGGAGAAATGATCGGCATCATGCTGGTGCTGGCCGTCGGTGGCGCCTGGGCATTGAAGGGCTGGGTCACGATCGGCGCACTCTTTCTTTTTATAACTTACATCGGCCGGTTGTTCGGGCCGTTGCGTCGGTTGTCGGATCAGATCAACCAGATCGAACGTGCGTTCGCGGCGGCTGAACGGGTGTTCGGCATTCTTGATTTGTCCCCCGAGCCCGGCGCGAAAGAATGCCCGCCGTCCGTCGTGCTGGCAAAGGGGCTGACTTTTGAAAATGTTCATTTCTCGTACGACAGCGAGACCTGGGTGCTTTCTGACATAAATTTGCAAATCCGCCGGGGAGAGAAAGTGGCGCTGGTCGGCGAGACCGGCGGCGGTAAAACCTCGACCGTCGCCCTGCTGTTGAAATTTTACGAACCCCAGCACGGCACCATCCGAATTGACGGCGTAAAGTTACACAATATCGAACGGCAAGCCCTGCGCCGGTTGATCGGTTA
This sequence comes from Caldifarciminota bacterium, assembly GCA_965648775.1. Lineage (GTDB taxonomy): Bacteria > Hydrothermota > Tepidihabitantia > SM23-42 > JAOAFX01 > CBFGIH01. Next base: position 5,198 of record CBFGIH010000081.1, read on the forward strand.
CGTGCCTCAGGACGTGATTCTTTTTCCAGGCACGATTCTTGACAACCTGCGGCTTTTCAATCCGGCTGTTTCCGAAGAGCGCGTGATCGAAGCTGCCCGCCGAGCCCGCATCCACGACCGGATTGCGGCCATGCCCGCGGGTTACGCGACCAATATTATTGAGCAAGGTATAAACCTTTCTTTCGGCGAGCGCCAGCTGCTTTCTTTTGCGCGCGTCTTGATTGCCGATCCTCAGCTGGTGATTCTGGACGAAGCGACCTCGTCGGTTGATCCGGAAAGCGAACGTCTGATTCAAGAGGGCATACAGGAGCTTTTACGGAACCGAACCGCGATCATCATCGCTCATCGCCTGACCACGACCCGGCTCGCCGACCGGGTGGTCGTCCTGCACAAGGGCCGGATTGTGGAAACCGGCCGTCACCAGGAATTGATCAAGCGCCGCGGCGTGTATTATACCCTTTATCAGCTGCAATACCTTCCGCCGGAATCATGAAAACCGTCATTGATTTCTGGAAACAGCGGAAAATTCGGATCGTTGTTTTGATCCTCTTCACCGCCGTGCATGTTTTTCTCGCCCTGATGTTTCCCTATTTGCTGCGGGGTATTATTGACGGCATCCAGCGCCGCTTCGTTTACCGGGAACTCCTCAAGGCGCTGATTTGGCTGCTGGCCATCGGCATCACTCGATCCCTGGCCAGCATTTTTCTGCCATATCTACGCGGTCGGACCAACGAGATTTTTAATTATCACGAACGGTTGAGTATCTTCCGACGTCTGCTGGACATGGGTCACTCATTTTTGAACCGCTTTCCGGTCGGCGATACCCTGGAACGCACCGACTCCGATCTCGCCGAACTTTCCTGGTTCGCCTGCTCGGGCTTATTCCGACCGATCGAAGGTACGCTGACCCTCATCATTGGTCTGTTTTTTCTTTGCCGGATTGATCCGGTGCTGACGCTCATCTCCGTCCTGCCGATGAGTGTGACAATCTTTGGTTTCATCCGCTTGAGCCCTATGATTTATAAGTATTTTCAGCGCTGGCGCGAAATCATTTCCCGGATGCACACCAGCCTGCAGTCCAATTTCACCGGCATCCGGGTTATCAAGGCCTATACCCTGGAAGAACAGTGCGACCGGGATTTTCGCACCCTGCTGGACCAGCGAATCAATGCCGCCGTGAAGTCAATCCGGGCCGAGGCCAAGATGAACAGCATGTTCTCGTCTTT
>CBFGIH010000082.1:0-6406 GCA_965648775.1 Caldifarciminota bacterium
CGGCGGCCGGGACGAGAAATTCGGCGGTTGCGGTTCGGTGTTCAACGTGGTCCAGGAAAAAAAACTGAACCACCGGATGGAGATCACCGAAGGCGTGTTGAAAAAAGAAGCAGTGAGTTTGCTGCAGCTGTTCTTTGAGAAGAAAAGGAAGAAAGAAAAAGAAATATAATTACACCCCCACCTCTATTCTCCCCGAACAAGGGAGCGTAATTGATAAGTTTATTGGGGGAATTAGTGATCTCCAAAAAGTATCGAAGAACTTTTTGGAGAAAAAGGGGGGGCAGAGCCCCTCTTGGGAGAGATGGCCGAGTGGTCGAAGGCGCGTGACTCGAAATCACGTATACCGCAAGGTATCGGGGGTTCAAATCCCTCTCTCTCCGTTCCTTCGTTCGAGTGATTCTCACCAAGGTTTCCCGCCTAACAAAGAGGCGGGATCTCCGGCCCGCCTTGGATGCGGACCTCTGACAAATCCCTCTCTCTCCGTTTTACCGTCCTTTGGGCGATGAATGATTTATTCTAATACAATCATCTATCGGCGATAAGCCGTTCTCTATTTTTGTTGCAGCCGCGATGAAATCAAATACGCCAGGCATGCGAGAGCGGCTGAGGCCAGGATCATGGTCTTGATACCGGCCAGGGCCACGGCTCCACCTAAAAGCGGGCCGATGATGCCGGACAGACCGATCAACGAATTCAGGATGCCGCCCGCGGTCGCCTGTTCGGTATTGTTCTCGAGCAGGTATTTCACCGAACCCATATAGAGATTGGCCCAGGAATAGCCAAGCACGACCTGGAACGCCAGAATCACCCATAAATTAGTGGCCAGGCCGAAACCCAGGAACGCGGCAGCCGAAGCGAACACTCCCATTTTCATAAGCGTCACGCTTTTCCAGCGCTCCAGCGCGAGCATGAAAATAAATTGAGAAAGAGGATTAAGGGCGTAGATCATGCCGATCTGAAACCTGGTCGCGCCGAGTTGAAAAAGATAGAGAGGATAAACGGCCCAGATCGCCTGGGCCGCGCTGTGGCGGATCAAAAACGGCAGATAGACATTGAGATTGCGCATCATGATCCTCACCGGCAGGTGGGGAACTTTCAACCGCGGACCATTTTCGCGGACACCAAAAATCAGGGAAAAACCCAGCAGGGAAAAAAGCGCAGCGGTCAGGAAGATGAGCGTATCGCTTTTAATGACCGCGGCCAGCAAATTGGCGATCAGCATGCCCAGGGAACCGAGGCCCGTGAATAAACCAAGGGACGTGCCCCAGGCCAGCGCGGTCAAGGAACCGGGAATCATGCCCGAGGTCCAGCCGGCGAGGCCCCGAATCAAAAACATGGTGCCGGTATTTTTGATTAAAAGGTGCGCCGTGTAAATCAGGGCCGAGGTCAGAAAACCCAGCCCCACCACGCGGCGCCGGCTCCGGGTGTCGCCAAAGCGTCCGAAGACAAGGGAAGAAATAAAAAAAGCCGCGTTGTAAACCGCGAGCATCAAAGAAATTAAAAAAATGTTATTGGTGTATTGATGGGCAATCAGGGGAATAAAAAGAACGGCCAGGATCCAGGCCGCGTTGAACAAACAGTGCAGAATCGCGGTTATTTCTTGGCTCCTCCCAGCTGCTGCAAAACAATGCCGGCCTGGCAAAGCGGACAGTTGTCCGCAGAAAAATTTTCAACTTCCTTCTTGTAGACGCTCCAGCACGGAAAGCCCACATCGCCGGTGCTGCGGTCAATTAAAACCGCGACGCCCACGATCTGCCCTTGCTGGGCGTTCACGGCATCAATTGTTTCTTTAACAGACTTACCCGTGGTCAAAACATCATCCACGATCAGAATCTTCTTGCCCGCAATATCAAAGCCGCGCGCGACGACCCGTTTCCCCTCTTTTTCCTCGGCGAACCCGGCGCGGCAGCCCAGCTGCCGGGCGGTTTCAAACGCGATGATCACGCCGCCCGTGGTTGGGCCGATCACCCATTCGATCCCTTGAGCCTTGAATCGCTCCGCGACCAGGCCGCAGAGTTGGGTGGTCGCGGCCGGATTTTCCAGAATGCGGAATTTTTGAAAATAGTAACGGCTGTGCAGTCCGGAATTCAAAACAAAATGACCTTCCTGCAGGACCTGCAGATCCTTAAGCAATTTCTCTAAGTCCATCCTCGATCTCCCTTAAAATTTTTTCCGCGGCTTTGACCGGATCCGCGGCTTTGACTATGGGCCGGCCCACGACAAGGTAGTCGGCACCGGTCTTGATCGCTTCCCGGGCGGTCATGGTACGTGCCTGGTCGTCGTCCACCGGCTCGTCCTCGGCCCGGATGCCAGGCGTGACAATGAAAAAATCCCGGCCGTCGGTTTTACAGGCCCGGCGGATGTTAGTGACCTCCTGGGGCGAAGCGACCACGCCGTCCAGCCCCGCGCTCCGGGCCAGCTGGGCCAGAAACACAACCTGTTCCTCCAGCGTGCGCTTGAAATCGCCGAAAAGATCTTTAAAATACGCCTCATCCAGGGAGGTCAGCACCGTGATACCCAGCAGTTTGGGCCGGGGCAGCTTTTTGATATTGGAAAGCATCAACGTCGCGTTCATCGCCTCTTCCAGCATCATGAAGCCGCCGCTTGTGTGCAGGGTGAGCATATCCACGCCCAGGTTCATCGCGCCTTCGCAGGCCCGGGCCACAGTGTTGGGAATATCGTGATATTTGAGATCAAGCATCACTTTCAACCCATGGTCCTTTAGGTATTTAATGAGTGCTGGTCCGAAATAAGTGAACGGAATGGATCCCACTTTAAAATAAGATACTTTGGTCTTTAAATTTTCCACGAGGGATTTGATTTTTTTCAAATCGCTCATGTCCAGCGCAACGATCAGTTTATCGGTCATAGACCATCCTTTCCCCCATCTTTTTCTTCCCCTTCGAAGAACCTCACTCGCTGGGAGCAGACCCTCGAGGCAGAGAAGATAAACGGGGAATCCGGTTTTTAAATATTAAATCAAATTGACCAGAAAGATTAAATAAGCCGGACGATAAATCCAGCATAACCTCCAACCGCTTATATCTCCTGCTCATGCTTTTTTAGCAATCTCTTTAGCTCTTTAATAATTGCCAGGGGTGCGAAGGGATCGCGGATCACCGCTGAACCAACCGCGACCGCGGACGCGCCGGCCAGTAGAAATTCATAAGCATCCTGACCGGTCATGACCCCGCCCATGCCGATCACCGGGACTTTCAGGTCCCGAACCCGGTTCACGCAGTAAAGGGCATAAGGTTTGATTGCGGGGCCAGAAAGGCCACCGGTGATGATCGGTCTTCTCTGGACCGGATCCCAGACCGTGCCAAAGATGGTATTGATGAGCGAAACCGCGTCGGCGCCGGCATCGACCGCAGCCCGGGCCGTGATCAGGGGGTCAACAAAATTAGCGGTTAATTTCACGATCAGGGGCCGGCGGGTGGCCTTGCGGGCCTGCCGGGTGATCCGGCTGACCAGCAATGGATCCTGGCCAAAGGCCGTGCCGCCTTCCCGGACATTCGGACACGAAACATTGATTTCAAATCCGTCCACGCGGTCGCCGATTTCCTGGATAATCCGGGCGTATTCTTCAATTTTAAATCCGGCCACGTTCACGAAAACCCGGGTTTTGATTTTTTTCAGCCGCGGCAGGATTTCCCGGACAAAACCATGGACGCCAGGATTTTCCAGGCCAACCCAGTTAATCATACCCGCGGCCGTTTCGTAGACGCGGGGGGGCGGATTGCCGGTCCGCGGTTGCAAGGTTATGCCCTTGGTGAAAATCGCGCCGCAGGCGTTGGTCACACGGGAGTATTTGAGGCCGAAACCAAAGACGCCCGATGCCAGAAACACTCGGTTTTGGAAGTTCAAGCCGAATATTTGGAATTTGGCGTTTGATAATTGTTTATTACCCATTGAACTCGATCCCTGATAATTCAAACACCGGCCCGTCCTCGCAAACCCGCCGGTATTGCCCGCGGTACTTGATGGCGCAGCCCAGGCACAGACCGCTGCCGCAGCCCAGAAAATCTTCGCAGAAGGCGTGGACCGGCATGGGCAGGCTCAAGGCCTGCAATGCCCGAAGCATTTCGCGCGGTCCGCAAGCGTAAACCGCGCCGTATTCTGAAGTGTCGATTTCGCGCACTGCGCCGACCGCGGTCTGCGGCACGCGGCTTCCCCGCTCGGTGACGAAAATTGCTTCCTCGGCGATCTTGATGATATGGGACTTGAGAATTATGTCCTGCGGCGTTTTCGCGCCGTACAGAAAAGTAAATTTCGTCGCCCGGCGGTAAAGATGCTGGGCCAGAAAATACAACGGTGCAACGCCGATCCCGCCCGCAACGAGCAGACTCCGGCGCCGGCTGAGCCGGATGCGGTTTCCGAACGGGCCCAAAAGAGTCACGACATCGCCTTCGTGTTTTTCACTTAGCAACCGGGTGCCCCGGCCCGCGATTTTGATGATCAACTGCAGCCTTCCGCCCGCATAGGAAGCCACGCTGATCGGCCGGTTCAAGAACGGATCATAGCTTTCGCTGATTTGCACCTGGAAAAACTGGCCGGGCCGCGGGGCAATTCCCGGCATGAAAAACTCAAGGCCGAACACATCCCGGCTCAGCCAGCGTTTTTTCTGGATGCTGACTTTCCGCTTTATCGCTGCCATAAACTTTCTGGCGGCGCGGTGCCGACCGTGTCCGGGGTCAACCGCTGCCACCGCGTATCCGCGGCCGGCAACGAATCCCGCTGGAGGATCTGCTCGGCGCCGCGGTCATACTCGGTGTGCGGATATCGCTGGTGGAGTTCTTGAGCCAGAACCCGGGCCAGGCTGTCCTGACCGAGCAGATTTTTCGTAATCCAGAACCGCGCGTAAAGCGCCTTGGCTGCCCAGGGGCTGGCCGCATAAGCCGAATCGACGCGGCGGTACTGCTGCAAGGCCCGGGGGAGGTCGTTTAAATCAACATAGTACAATTCAGCGAGCAGAAACCGGGATCGGTCCGGAGTGACGGTATCCGCTTCCAAAGACGAGATGCGCTTGAGCAGTGATGACCGGTTCTGCCCACGGCTGGCATAATCGCCGCTGCCGCGCTGGTAAGCGCTGTCGTAGAACGCGATCGCCGCTTCCAGGCTGTCCATGCGTTCGAGCTGCTCGGCGAGCTTGTAATAAGCCAGCGCCAGGTATTCGCCGCGGTTGGAAGCAATCAGGTCGCGGTAATTTTGCTGGGCTTCCAGGGTGTCACCGAGCTGGTACTTCACTTCGGCCAGCAAGACCTTGAATTCCGGGTCTTCTTCACCTTCCAGAAAACTCTGGCTTTCCTGATAACGACCCGTGGCGGCGTAGGTTTTGCCGATCTTCAATTTCAGGCGGCGTTTTTCCTCGGGCGCGATCGTCGCTTTCAGCAAATTTTGGTAGGACACCAGCGCCTCGTCATAGCGGTTCAAATTGAACTGCGGCTTGCAGCGTGAGCACCTGCTGGCGCTTCCGGGCGGACATCCGTTTTTTAAGCAGGGAATCAGTGATCTGGGCCAGGGACTGGTAATTACCCTGACGGTAGTGAACATAAGCCAGGGCCAGGCGCGCCCGTTTCTGATATTTTCTGGTGTTCATCACATCATAAAGCTGGAGAATGGCGGATGGGTATTGTCCCAGTTTATAATAACACAGCCCGCGAAAATAGACCGCCTCGCGGCTGCGGGGAGATTCCGGGTAAGCAGCAATGAGCGCATCCAGCTTTTCCAGAGCCCGCTGGTAATCGCCCTTGTAATAATATGAGGAGCCCATGATGAACAAAGCGTCATCGGTCCAGCGTGAAGCGGGGTATTTGACGATCACCGTCACCGACTTTTCAATCGCCTTATCAAACAGCTCCGAATCCAGCTTGAGCGTGTCGTTGAGCACCAGTTTCCGGCCCTGGTGATAGAAATTTTTGGCGTTGTAAAAAGTGTTGAAATAAGCACAGCCCGCCAACAGAACCATGAGAACAAAAGGCAGCGGCATCGCGGCCAGGCGGAGGATTGATAAACGGACGGCGGTTACCGGCGGGGTTATGTCAACTGGTTTTGGTTCCGTTGGGCGCAAACGAGAGGTAAATGACGGACGACGATTAGAATTTCGCAGCCAAAACCGCACGACGATCCTGGCTACCCTTTCGCGATGCCGACCGGCACATCCCGGAATCGCGCCGGCACGGTTCCATGGCCAACAAGGGCAGTCTGGCCGGGTTCGCCTTTACCGCAGTTCGGCACGCCGAACATCCGCCAGGATTCTTGATTGCCCAGGGCATCGCAGGAATTCCAGAAGCGGGGTGTCATGTCGGCATAGGTCGGGTTTTTGTAAGTTTCGGTCAATTTGCCGTTTTCAATCCGGCGCGCCAGTTCGCAGCCGAACTGAAAATTCAGGCGTTTGTCATCAATG
>CBFGIH010000083.1:0-6393 GCA_965648775.1 Caldifarciminota bacterium
CTTTCATTCAGGCCGCTGCACCTTTCATTATCACAAAATCGCTCATCCGTCACCAGAAATACACGGACGGGGTGGTCATCCGCGGCGTCGAACCGGACCTTGAAGAGAAGGTCACCGGCATTAAAGAAAAAATGGTAGATGGCATCTTTGAACTTCAAGGCGGTTGCGTGCTGGGCGTCGAAACCGCCCACAATTTGAACGCGGCGGTCGGTGACACAATCATTATTGCCTCGCCGTTTGTCGAGCAGTTGACGCTCATGCCCCGCATGCGGCGGTTCGTGCTTAACGGCATCTTTGACCTGGGCATGTATGATTACAATGCTACGATTGTCTACATGGACCTCGGCGATGTGCAAAAACTGTTTAACCTCGGCGATGCGGTCAGCGGCATCGAATTAAGAGTCGCGGATGTTTATCAGACTCCCAGCTATTCCCGGCTTATTGAGCGCGATCTGGGATACCCCTACCGTGTCCAGGACTGGATTGACTCCAACCGATCCGTGTTCGCCGCCCTGAAACTCGAGAAAGTCGTGACCTTCATCGTGCTGACTTTGATCATTTTTGTCGCTGGCTTCAACATCATCGGCACGCTGATTAACATGGTCAAGAAAAAAACCCGGGAAATCGGCATCCTGCGCTCCTATGGCTTCACCACTCGGGAGATCATGAGGATTTTCATATATCAGGGACTCGTCATGGGCGTCATCGGCACGACCACCGGCATTGCCTTTTCGCTCATTGCCTGCTTCTTCCTCAACCGCTACCGTTTCATCAACCTGCCCGGCGATGTCTATTTTATTGAAACCCTGCCGGTGGAGATGTCGGGCACGGACTTCGTTCTCGTCGCCGCCGCGGCGATAATTGTGAGTTTCCTGGCGACGATCTATCCGGCCTGGAAAGCCGCTCGGTTGGTGACCGTGGACGCCCTGCGCAATGAATAATCTGCTGCAAGTTCAGGATCTTCATAAATCATACTTTCTTAAAAATGAAACCATCCATGTCCTGCGGGGCATCAACCTTATCGTCCAGCCGGGTGATTTCGTGGTCATTCTGGGTCCGTCCGGCAGCGGCAAATCAACCTTGCTCAACATCCTGGGCAGCCTTGACCGCCCCACGCAAGGCCGCGTAGAATTCAACGGTGCGCCCATCTTAGACCGTTCTGACGACGAGATGTCAAGGTTCCGCAACCAGTACCTCGGTTTTGTCTTCCAATTCCATCATCTGCTGCCCGAATTCACCGCGGCCGAGAATATCGCCCTGCCCGCGTTAAAAGCCGGTGTCAAACCATCGGCGGCGCTTAATCAGGCTCGCCAGCTACTGGCTAAATTCGGGATGGCGGACAAGATACAGCGGCTGCCCGACGAACTTTCCGGAGGCGAACGCCAGCGCGTGGCCGTGGCCCGGGCATTGATCAATAATCCTAAATTGATTCTGGCGGATGAACCGACGGGCAACCTGGACGAAGATAATACCAATAAACTCCTCGATGTTTTTTCGGGTCTAAAAAACGAAAGACAGACGATTATCCTTGTTACGCATTCGCTGGATATTGCCAAACTGGGTTCCGCGGTGTATAATTTGAAAGAAGGAAAATTGATATGATGTGCGATGATTGCAAAAATAAACCAGCCACCAGGCCTTACAAGGAGCACATGATGGACGGCCGGGTGATTGAATATCATTTATGCGACGAATGCGCCAAAAAAAGGGGCATCACGTCCCAGAAGAAATTGAGTCCGCTGGAGATTCTGCAGAAACTCCTGCGGGAAAAAAACGAGCAAGACGAACAGGTTATTTGTCCGGTCTGCTGTCTCTCCCTGGCCGAGTTCAAACGGATAGGCCGTTTTGGTTGCACTTCCTGCATCGCCATCTTTGAACCGCACATCCACCATTTGATCCGGGAAATCCACAACGCTGATCGACATATCGGGCGCAAGCTGGGTGCGGGTGAACACCGGGGCATGGAAATATATAAATTGCGCGAAGAACTGAAGCAAGCCCTGGCTCGGGAAGCCTACGAGGAAGCGGCCAAAATCCGCGACCGATTGCGCATCCTGGAAGAAGCAAATGATTAACAACGCGCGCTGGCTGATTCCGGCAACGGCCAATCCGGCGGCGGGCGATGAACCGGAAATTGTTGTGTCATCAAGGTTAAGACTGGCCCGTAACATTGACGGTTTTCCGTTTGAGATCAAGATGAAAACCAGAGATGCTGAACGCCTGCTGGACGTCACCCGCACCGTATTGACGGACCGGGCCGAAGGACAACTGCTGGAATTGCAGAAAATCACGCCGCTGGAGCGGGAGTCATTGCTGGAATGCCATCTCATTTCGCCGCAATTTTTGAAAGAAAATCGGCCCGCCGCGGTCTTTCTTTCCGACCCGGCCGGCATCTCCGTCATGATCAATGAAGAAGATCATCTTCGCATTCAGGGGCTGGCGGGCGGATTGAATTTGTCCGGCATTGCCAGCAAGGTCTTCGCGCTCGAGGAACGGCTGGCGACCGAACTCGGCTTCGCTTACCATGATTCATTCGGTTTCCTGACCTCCTGCCCAACCAACCTCGGCACCGGCATGCGCGCTTCGCTGCTCCTCCACCTGCCCGGCCTGGTTTTTGCCGGTGAAATTGAGAAAGCCCTGAAGGGAGCGGTAAACCTCGGTATTTCTATCCGCGGCATTTACGGCGAAGGCACGGAAATCCGCGGGAACCTGTTTCAGATTTCCAACCAGCACACGCTGGGCATCACCGAAGAGGACATTCTGGAATCAATGACCAAGTTTGCCCGGATGATTATTGATGTTGAGAAAAAAACCAGGGAAATCATCTTGAAGAAAGCACGGGCCGAACTGGAAGATAAGATATTCCGAAGCCTGGCAATTCTTCGCGCAGCGCGGGTTTTAAACAGCAACGAGGTCTTGAACCTGCTTTCCGCGGTGCGCATGGGCATTGGCCTGGGAATAGTAAGCAACCTTGACCTGGATACGGTGAACGAAATCATGCTGGTCTCACGTCCGGCCAATCTGCAATTGCATTTCGGTGAAATTCTTGAGGAACACGAACGGGACCTGCGCCGTGCCGAATATGTGCGCAGCCGTTTAACTGAACGACGGGACGCCAATTAATTCAGTTTAATAATTTTGACCTCGTGCGCCTTACCGTCGATCTCCACCCTTAATAAATAAACGCCCGCTGATAAATTCACCACCGGCACATTCATCCTGATTTTTCCGGCCGCGGTCCGGGGCAATATCATCTCCCCTGTTTTCCGTCCCTGGATGTCGTACCAGGCGGCATTAATCCGGGATAGCGCGCCGACCGTTACTTCAAACCGAAGATAATCGCGCACCGGGTTTTCCAACACGGTTACCTTAGATGAAGGTGTCCAACGTCCGCCGTTTTCTGCCACGACGTGCTGATGGCCGGTGGGTAACAACCAGGCATCGGCAATCACGGTCATTCCATAATGCCAGCAGAGTTCATTGAAAGTCACGCCATTGGCTACGATATAGGTAAACCAATCCTTGAAGGCCTCGCCAAGGGTTTTACCCTCACTTAACGGCTGATAAAAATACTGGAAATCAAGCATGCTGCCGGTCTTGGTCGAGCCCACCGCAGCCAGGCCATATGATGGATTGAATACGGACCGTCCCGAACCGTAGTTGTTATCCGTATAGCGGGCAAAAGAACAGGCGAAATGATTGTAAAAATTTGCCGGCGGATTTTGGGTAATGTATTCTGAAGCATAATAATAATCGTGAGCACTGCCGCTGTTGTAGGTAAACTGATGTAGACTTGAGGAAGAATGGGCAAAAACCGACACCCAGGCGCGGGGCGTGTTGAGTTTGATCCGATAGACCGAAGCCCGCGTAGTCTCGGCATCCCAGTAATTCATCGTGTCGGCGTATAAACGGGCGACATCCTGGGCCCACTGCGGCCCCCAGGAAATCCAGTCATCGTCTACGAAAACCAGGGCCTGGGGATCCAGAAACAGCGTGTCATGACGAAAAGAGTTGTCTTTTAGAAAATAATTCTTGAGCAGGGCAGTATCGCTTACGCTGCCACCCGTGGTCAGCCGGGTCACGTATATTTCAGGCACGACGGCGCCCGTATGCCCATCGTATTTACCGTTGCCCGTGCTCATGGTATCAAGCCAGGTGCCGTTGAGGTCCATAAAAAAAAGATCGCAGGGAAACTGGGCATAACCATAGGTATTATAATCGTTCTGGATTTCAAACCAGCAAACCGGCAGGTTGCCCACGAACAGGGCGCCTTCAATGCCATTACTCGTGTACAGGGAATTGAGGAAAGTCCGCAGGGTCTCCGGCGTTCCGCCGGTGATCTGGTAGGAAAGGACTGAATAGCCTTCACTTTGCAGGTTTGCAAGCAATTGGTTTAAACCAGGGGTCAAGGAACCGGCGATGGACGATTGGGTCAGGATGGCGACCGTGCCCCGGCGTCCATTGCCGATGACGATCCGGTCCAGAACCGCTGAGAAAGGCTGCACTGGATTCTGCCTGATCCATTCTTCATAGGTGCCGGGATGCGACCCGACCGGCCCGGCCCATTGCAACCGCGGCACCTCATCCTGCTGGGCTGCCGCGGCGATGGTGATGAAAATAAACGCAAAGATGAAATACTTCATATTCCCTCCTTAAAGGATGGTTTCCACCCATTCGGGGCGGTGGGATTTGTCCCGTTCCATGAAAATGGAACGTGAATGCCCGTCCCGTTTATACGGGACGGCAAACCCACAATTGCCTCTAACCCTAACTAATTCCTATATCCCCGCTCAAATGGCATCGGGGCGGTGGGATTTGAACCCACGACCTCATGGTCCCAAACCATGCGCGCTAGCCAGCTGCGCTACGCCCCGGATGATCATTGGATTATAATAGCTATCTTACCGTATGTCAATAATTGATCTTGATAATCACGTTGGTGTTTTTTTATCTTTTTTGTGACCAAAAGGAGAAACTCATCAAACTAAAATAACGATCGGGTATCAGAACCCGATCGACCAGCGGGTTTTCCACACTTTTTCACCATTGGCCTGGACCGGAACGTTAAATGACACTGGTCCCAGGACCAGTCGGCATCCCCAATCCCACGCGATGGACCATGCGCTGGTTTGACGGTAGGCGGCCAGGTCGCCAAAAATACGGATGATGCCGCGCTGGGGCACTTCGCAGTTTACGGCGACCAGGCCGTCGGTCTTGAGATGTACGGTCTGGAAACCTCGAAGATTGCCGCTGCCGGGTATGTGAATATGTTCCTGGGGCGAGAAATACCCCTGCTGGCTGAAGAGCAGGTCCGGAATCATCGGTATCCGCAGATTGCCGCTCAAGTACAGTTGCTGCTGTTTCGGGGCTTCACCCGTCACCAGGCCGCTGAACAACCGGATTCCGATGGGCAGCAAGAAGCGAACATTAGTTTTGATTTCGACGGTGATCCGTCCGTAGTCCCAGTCAGTGAAAGCAAAGCCCGGCGCCCAGGCGGCATCGATGGTCGCGCTCCATTGTCGGCACCGGTACTGAACCGATGTTTCCCAGGTCGCGTATGCGCCGGCGTCCCAGTCCGTGGAATCAAAGGCCGCGAAAGAATCGATTTCAACCGGATCGATTCGGCGGTAATTTAACGTAGATTTTATTTTCCAGGATGGCCGGGTTGTAAACGGTACGCCGATTGCCGCCTCCAGGCCGAACCGAGCCGCCTGCTCGCGAGACCAGGCGCCGCTGGAGATAAGGCGGCAGCGCAATCCGCGCTGGAACCAGACTGGCGTCTGGTACTGGATATTGCCGTACAGCCGGCGGCTGCGCAGGCCGTAATAACTGCCGGCCACCCATTGATGATCACCCCGGATGAATTCCCAGTCGAAGAACCGACTGCCCGCCAGATAAAGACCGGGCATGAAGCCATCAACCGTTCCGTACCAGAGGTACGGGAAAACATACACCCGGTATTCATCAAGCGCTGGCAGAGCCAACCAGGGCTGGACGCGGAACTTTCGTGGGTAGTAATTGTCGACGTAATCAGCGTCCAGCGCGTAGCCGGCAGGATCGATCTTAATCGATTTGATGTGGCGGGCAGCGGGAACCGTAATCGTGGTTCGGGTTGAATCCAACCGAACGATGGTGTCTCCCTGATCCGATTTGATGAGCGCGTCGACCGGCAGGTTAACTTGACCGCGATTTTCAAAGCGCACAACCGGTCCCTTCACATACGCGATGCGCCAGTCGCTGGTTCCGGATGAGCGCATGGCATCGCCAAAGGCGGCGGGGAAATCGGCGCCGCCGATTTCTTTCCCGATCGCCAGGAAATCGTCTCCGCGGGGATGCCGGAACCGGTAGCGGTGATAATAAGTGCGAATTACTTCATCGAAGGTCAACCGGCCC
>CBFGIH010000084.1:0-6386 GCA_965648775.1 Caldifarciminota bacterium
GGATCCTGGTCATGGTGATATCCAGGGCTTTAGCAATGCGGTTGCAAATGTTTTGCAAAGAGTTAAAAAGTTCCGTGTTCTCGCATTTTTTATTGTAGACTTGATCAAGTAAATCTTCCATTTCACCAAAGATCCGGACCAGGGCGTGATAATCATAATGGAGCGTTTTCTGAAGAGAGGCATAAAGTTCATTGTAAATATCAGACAGGTGATCAACCGCGTCGCCCTTTCGAAAGGCCAGCTCACCGGTCTTTTCACCACGGCTGAGTGACCGCAAAAACTTGCCCAGGCGAAAGATTGGTCCGTAGATCTTGTGGGTGATGAGGATCAAAAGCCAGAAAGTGATGATATACAGGAATAAAGCGATAATGATGATGACGGGCAGGGACTTGAAAATCAGTGAATGCTTTAGATTAATATCTTCCGGGATGGGCTGGGGCAGGCTGGCAATCGCCTGACTCGTCAAAAAGATAATGGCGATTCCGAAAATAATCGTGACACCGATAATCAGCAATAGCATCCAGATTATAAATCTATACTGGTGCTGATTAATGATGCGAATGCGGCGCCGGTTTTCTGTGGCCAAACAGACCTCCAAGATAAAATTATTTTATATAAAAAAAAGATTTTGTCAATGATTTAGAAAACTGAACCGGATTTAGCCCTTAAGAAAAACCATCTTTCCGCATATTCGATCGAAGACACAGCTTGCAAACGGAATTTATTGACATCCTGCAATTCCTGAATAGATTTATATCGGATGTTGCTCCTGATCGCTTGCCTGACCTTCAGCCTTGATTTTCGGGGAGTTTGGATTCCCCGCTGGTCTTTGTCTGATCGAGAGCGCATTTTCAGTTTGTTGGGTGATGATTTCAACCACCTCTTCGTGCAGATCTTTGCTCTGGGCGAAGCCTGGTATCCATCCGCGGTTGTCCCCCGGCGCAGCGGTAACGGCGAATGGCTGGCGGATTTTATTGCCGAAGCCCACCGTCGACGCATTAAGGTCTCGGCCTGGATCAACGTGCTGTATTCCTGGGGTTATGCTTCGCCGACTCAGGATCCGACACATCCGCTTAACCGTCACCCGAACTGGTTTGTCGTCGGTCCGGATGGCCGTTCCATTTTGAACCTGACCCCGGGCGAGCTGCGGTCCGGCGTGATGGAGGGTTATTATCTTGCTCCTGCTCATCCCGAGGTGAAAGAATATCTTTGCCGGCTCGTGGAGGAACTGGCCAGGAACTACGACCTGGACGGCATACATTTTGATTATATTCGTTATCCGAACCGCCGTTACATCTGGGATGTTCAGCTTCGGACCAAGTTCAGTCGGCGTTACAGCGTGGACCCTTTGATTCTGCTCCAGGCGGATAGCACGACTAACCGCTTCGGCCGGGGCGGTTATGAAGATTTGCTTGCTCGCTGGCAAACCGTGGTCAACGATGATTTAACCGAATTTGTCGCGGAGATGACCCGCCGGATAAAAGCCGTAAAACCACACATGCTTGTTTCCGCTGCGGTGAAGCCGGATTTCCGGCAGGCCCGCGATGAATACGGTCAGGACTGGCTATCCTGGTTAAACGAGAATAAAATTGACTTTGTCTGCCTGATGGCTTACGGCCGAAGCATCCAGTCAATACTGACCCGCGATCTTGAAGCCGTGCAGGATCCACGGCGCGTGATCGTCGGCCTGGGCGCTTACCAGCTGGATGAGGCAACCATCCGCGAACAAGCGGCGCTGGTTCGCCGCCTCCCCTTTGGCGGCGCAACGATTTTTTCCTACGAAGAAATCAAGAAAAACCGGGCATACGCGGATGCCCTGAAACCATAATGTTTAACACGAAATTGGGAATTTTAAAGAAAGCGAAAAAGACAATAAACGCCAGGTTGCAGCGCACCTTTCGGGGCGGCATCCGGCTACCAGATGATAAAATGACCCTTGACCTGCCGATTGAAATTCTACCCCGTCCCCGTTCAGTTTATATTTCATTGATTCAATACCAGGGTATTGTGGCCAGGCCCGTAGTGAAACCAGGTGATCAGGTTCACGCCGGCTCAGTGATCGCGGTCGCAGACCATGAATGGGGGGTGTCCGTGCATGCGAGCATTGATGGCCTGGTCCGGGATTTCACCGAATACATCCACCCGGTTGCCGGTGTCGGCTTATGCTGTGTGCTCGACGCCGCGGAGGGCGGCATGGCGGGAACGCGGCCCGCGCCCCGTGTCTATCAGGATTACACGCCGGCGGAGATTCGCCAGATTCTTAAAGAGGCGGGTGTGGTTGGCATGGGCGGTGCCGGTTTTCCCACGGCCGTGAAACTGGCACCCGGCAAACCGGTTGACACCTTGATCATCAATGGCTGCGAATCGGAACCGATGATCACCGCGGATTACCGGCTGATGGTTGAATATCCGGTGGGAGTGGTTGAAGGCGCGCGGATTTTTCAAAAAGCGCTCAATGCCGAACGACTGATTTTTGCCGTCAGTGCGATCGGGGATGAATCGGCCGCGGCCATCCGGCGGGAAGGCGGTGAGGTTAAACAGCTGGCCTTTAAATTCCCCATCGGATCTGAACGGCAGTTGATCCAGTCAGTTTTACGCCGCTCATATCCGCGCGACGGCCTGCCCGCTGATGCCGGCGTAGTGGTCTGCAATGCGGCAACTTGCTACGCTGGCTTTCAGGCAGTGGTTTTTGGCAAACCTCTAATAGAAAGAGTCGTGACCGTAACCGGTGACGGCGTGCGAGAGCCCAAGAATCTGTTGGCGCCCATCGGCACCACGGCTGAAGATCTCATTCTGGGGTGCGGGGGATATGCCGCCGCGCCGGTTCGGATCATTTTCGGCGGACCCATGACTGGCCATGCTCAGCCCGACGTTCGGGTGCCGATAACCAGGGAGACAAACGCCGTGTTGGTTTTATCTAACGAAACCCCCATCCGGCAATTGCCTTGCGTGCGCTGCGGCCGATGCGTTGATGCCTGTCCCATGGACTTGATCCCCCTGGATCTGAACCGTTTAGTGAACAATGGTAATTTTGTCGAGGCCAAGGCCCAGGGATTGCTGGATTGCCTTGAATGCGGCAGTTGCGGATATGTTTGCCCGTCAAGAATCCCCCTGGTGTACATGTTTCGTTTTGGCAAGGCAGAATTAAAAGGAATGATACCTTGAACCAGAAATTATTGACCATCTCAGCGCCGCCGCATATCCATAGCCCGCTTGATTACCAGGGCGCGGTCCGCTGGGTGATCTTGGCCTTGATACCCGCGTTGGGCTGGGGTATTTATTGTTTCGGTAACCGGGCCTTGATCGTGTGCCTGGTTAGCATTGCCACCTGCCTGGCCAGTGAAGCATGGTGGCTGATTTGCTGGCACCGGCCGGTCGATCTCAGCGATGGCAGTGCGCTTTTAACCGGTCTGCTGCTGGGGCTGAGCCTGCCTGCTTCGGTGCCGGTCTGGTTGCCTTTGCTGGCAGGTCTTTTTGCTATAATATTAGTCAAACAGATTTTTGGCGGGTTAGGCTACAACATCTTCAATCCGGCATTAGCTGCCAGGGCATTTGTGACCGTTTCGTGGCCCTGGCTTGTGACCAGCGGCTGGCTGGCGCCCGCGGTTGGTACGGTTTCCGGCCTTGACCGCATCAGCGGCGCGACCCCGCTTTTGATATTAAAAAATCCCGGCTGGTTCGGCCCGGCCCAGTCGGTCTGGCACGAATTAAACCGCGGTTCGGTGATCAGCCGGTGTTTCTTTGGTTACACTGGCGGTTCTATCGGTGAAACATCGTCCCTGCTCTTGCTGCTCGGCGGTTTGTTCCTGTTGATCATCCGGGTCACGGATTACCGGATCGTAATCGGTTATTTAGCCGCGTTCACAGCCGGTTCAAAAATGCTTTTTCCTAATCTCAATCCGCTTTTTAATTTGTTCAGCGGCGGATTGCTCCTGGGAGTTTTTTTCATGGCCACCGATTGGGTTACTTCACCGGTTACCAGCCAGGGACGATGGTTTTTTGGATTGGGCGCAGGGGCATTAACGATTATTCTGCGGAAATGGAGCAGTTATCCCGAAGGCGTGTCCTTTGCTATTTTAATCATGAACGGCTTGACGCCGCTGATTGACCGATTGGCCAGGCTTTCGGTATCGGACCAAATAAAGAGGTGATGGCATGAAAAAAATCTACAAAACAATTATCATCATGACCACGATGACAGTGGTTGCTGGTATTTTAATGACCATGGCCGCCGGCCAGGTTCAATCCACCGGTCAACAGACGGACTCCACGCGGGAATGGTTAGAAATAAAAACGGCTTTGCCCGCAGCGGAATACATCGCGGTAATCCCGGATACGCTCTGGCAGGCTTTTGACTCCGGCCGTCATTTTTTCGGTCTTGTCTTTCGTGTCTTTCCCCGCGGCTATAAAGATTTGATTCCCATTACGGTCGGAATTGATACTCAGTCCCGGATCACCAATGTTCTGATTCAAGCCCAAAGGTTAAGCGAGACACCGGGTCTGGGTGCCAGGGTTGCTTTCCGTTCTTTTCTGGATCCGCTGATTGGCCGTCGTGCGCAGGATTTACGTCTGCGTCAGGACGGTGGATCAGTGGATGCGGTCTCGGGCGCGACTATTTCCTCCCGGGCCGTGGTCGAGGGTATACGCCGGGGTTATGAGCAATACTCTGCCCACATGATTCAGCCTGATATCCGCTTGACGGTCATGCCCGGCACCTGGAACCTATCCGAACTCATTCCCGATACTCTCTGGTTGTGCCATCTCGGAGCCGACACCGCCGGCGTGGTTTTTCGAGGATTCACCATGGGTTATCTGGACACGATTGTTTTTCTCGCCGGCGTGGCCCGCGATGGGAAAATCACCGGCGTGTCCATCATCTCTTCCCGCGAAACCGAGGGAATCGGCGAACGAATTCGAGAACCTCAATTTCTGGCCCGGTTCCGCGATACGATACCCGATATCATCACCGGCGCCACCATGTCCTCCCGGCCATTTATCCGCGCTGTTTACCAATACCGGGATCGATTCCGGTCTTACTGGTCAAAATGAACCGTTCATCATCAGGGGAATTGTTTCTCCGTAATAATTTATTCTGGCTGCCCATCCTGGCGGCGGTGCCTTCGGCGGCCGTCGCCACGACTTTGCGACCGGCGGTGGTGATGAGCGCGGGGGGATCAGCAGTGTTGATCGGCAGTTACGCCGTGCTGATGCTGGTCCGGCGTCATGTCGTCCGCGAGGCGCTCGTGCCGTTGATCGTGATTGCGGGAATTTTTATCGCCGGAATTTTCGGCTTGGTTGTACAGGCGCTTGATCCCGAATTGTACCACCGTTTGGGATACTATCTGCCACTGACCGGTGTTTGCTGCTGGATAATGGCTCCGGCATTTGTTGACAATTCAGAATGGAAAACGGCTTATCCGTTCCGCCGCATCGTGTTTAACGCCCTGCGTTATGCGGCCATGTTGACCCTGACCGGTCTGATCCGCGAGGGACTTGGCCGGGGTACGGTTTTGGACTTTCCTTTGTTTGGCGCTTCTTTTCGTGAAGCACCGGTGTTGTTGCTGCAGCAACCGGCCGGCGGCTTAATGGTCCTGGGAATTATCGCCGGCGTTTTGGTGCTATTTTCACCGAGAAAAAAACATGAAAAGCTTTTTATTGATGATAATCGCCAGCGCCGGGATCAATAATATCGTCACGGCTCGTCAGGTGGGCGTCTGCGCCCTGCTGGCCGGATCGGGTTCGCGGAAACGGCTGTTTTACCTGGGCGGTTTGATCACCACGGTGATCATGATTTGCTTGCTGATCAGTGGTTTGCTGAGAACGATTTTTCTGAAGGCTGGCATTTTTGAACCGACGGTGGTCATGGCCGACGCGCTGATCGCTTTGCTGGTCAGCCAGTTGGTCAGCCGGCTGGCGCGCCGGTTGTGCTTGATGCCGGTATCATTGAGCGCTGCCGAAGAAATGTTGATTTCCGCTCAAACGGTGTTGCTGGCGGTTATCCTGTCCGCTGCCGCGGCGTCGGCACCATTGGGCATTAACCTGCTCTATGGCTTAGGTAGCGGTCTGGGCTGGATGTTCGTCGCCATCATTTTTGAACCGATGCGCCGGCGGCTCGATGAAGCCCCAGCGCCGGCGCCATTAAGAGGCCTGCCGTTATATTTAATCGGTCTTGGCCTCCTGGCCCTGGCGAGCATGGGCCTGGCGGGGCTTGATTGAAGCAGGAGGAAAAATGAAAGTAATGGATGCGATCCGCTGGCGCCGGAGCGTCCGGAAATTCGCCCCGCGGCCGCTCGAGGCGTCCGTCATCCGGGAGATCCTGGAGGCGGGCCGGCTGGCGCCGTCATCATCCAACCAGCAGGCCTGGCATTTCGTCGCGGTCGACGACC
>CBFGIH010000085.1:0-1742 GCA_965648775.1 Caldifarciminota bacterium
TTTGAAATTCGTGTCCGGATTTTCAATCGGCACCTGGTTTGTCAGCAAGATGGGAATCAACCACAACCAGGTCAGTTTCATGTTCGCCTCTTTAATTGACCAGCAGGATCTTACCGGCGGTGGCATTGGTTTCGGTGATCACGTGGTAGAAGTAAAGACCCGCAGGCAAGGCAACGCCATGTTCATCCTGCAGGGAAAACGCAATGCGATGGGCGCCGGCTTGGCGGGCCATGCCCGTGATGATTTTCACCCGCCGACCCAGGGAATTGAAAAGATCAACCCGGATTGGTGTCGGCGCCGGGACACTGATGGTCATGGCCACCAGTCCTCGGGTTGGATTGGGGTGGGTCTGAACAAAAAAGAAATCACGGCCGGGAGTCATTTCCTCGCTGGCCACGCCGGACCGAACCAGGAAGGAAAAGCGGTGCGGCGGGACGTCCACGGGTGAAGTGCGGCGCACGGCCTGGTCGTTCTTTGCCAGCAGATAATAATGGACCGTATCACCCCAGCGCCTGGGCGGTATGTAACCGGCAAAGATGCTCGGCGTGTCGGCGACCGCCGTCAATGCGACCGTCTGGTAGGTAGGGCTGCTGTTAATGGCGTAAAAGACCAGGGTTGATTCGGGTCTCAGATTACCAGTATATGTCATCTGCGCTCTAACCCGGTAGGAATGAAGCGTATCGCTGGTGTCAGGCAATTTATAATGCCGGATGTGCACCCAGCGGTCCCGGGGGCACTGCATGGTGATGCAGTGGATCGCACCGCCTGAGCCGGACATGCTTGAACAGTTTATGCCGACGACGGTGTAGCCGGGCAGGACATCCCGATAAATCCGCAGGGCGGTCGTGTCTTCGGCCAGCCCCCAGGTCGGCACCAGAATTTTATTGTTGAAAAAGAATGAATTGAGATAGGTCGGTGGTGCGTTAGAAGTTGACCAGGGCATGGGGATGCGCACCACGCGG
Organism: Caldifarciminota bacterium; assembly: GCA_965648775.1. GTDB lineage: Bacteria > Hydrothermota > Tepidihabitantia > SM23-42 > JAOAFX01 > CBFGIH01. The sequence continues at coordinate 963 of CBFGIH010000085.1, forward strand.
TAAGGAAAACCCTCGCGGTTCTTGCAACGGCTCAAGGAATCGGCGCGGTTATCAAGAACGGTATCATTTGCATGGCCGGCAGCGTATTCGCCGACCATGATCAAAGTGTCATTGAGGATTTTAGTCCAAAGGTCAATGTGCCCCGTGTATTCAATGTTAATCCGCTTGAGGGGGATGACCTGTTCGAGGCCATTATACTGCATCATCAGGTTCGCGATCTGGGCGGGCGTATAGCCCGAGTTTTCCTCGTAAATCAGACTGCTGTAAAAACCGGTGCCGATCCCGTCCTGCATGAAGTTGCCGCCGGGATGGGACAAAGGCGAACCGTAAACCGGTATGCTCCACTGGCTGCCGATGAAGTTGGGCAGGGAATCATCCCGCGGCCTTGGCCGGTTGTAGATGAAATCAACGATGCCCTCGGTTCGGTCCTGCTGGCGAATGAAATGCGGCCCGTAATCGCGCATCCAGACAGAATTTTTATTGTAGATCATAAAAACAATGCTGTCGAGAGGAATACCGTTTGAAGTCAGGTAATTCTGCATGTTGGTCCGCTCGGTGGTGTTGGCGGGAAAAAGATAAACCTTGCCCACGGCCGCGCACTCGCGGATAATCTCGCGGAAAACCGTATTGTAACTATTATAAACCCAGCCGACGAATGCTCCCCGCTGGGGTTCGAACTCGCCCGGCGTTTCCACCCACATGTTGGGCGGCGCCGTGGTGATATGCCCCCGGCCGATTTCCGCGATCCGCAGGCTTTCCTCGGCGGTCATGTACTTCGGC
>CBFGIH010000085.1:1755-6336 GCA_965648775.1 Caldifarciminota bacterium
ACAAAAGAATCGCACTCAAGAAAAACATAAAAACCTCCTTTACGGATGACGAATATTTTAAGCATAAATAAAATTTGTCTATTGTCAACCGTCTCGCGCGCGCATATAATCCAGGGATGAAACAGGTGTCAACCGATATTCGGGCGGTTTCTTTTGATCTGGACGGCACGCTGGTGCACATTCCGGATGCTGGCCCGGGATTTCTCGTCCGGGTTTATCGGTCCATGGGTTTGCCCTATTCCTATCAGGACATTGCTTTTTGTTACCCGTTAGTCGAGCGCGAATGGATGAGAGTTCACCCTATTTACACTCTACGTCGGCGGTCAATCTATGTTGATTTTCACCGCCGGCTGCTTTTGGCCCTGGGTTCAACCGACAATCTTGAGCGAATGGCCCGGCAAGCCGTTGCGGTCTGGAATCGGCTGGCGGTCAGGGGCGCGGAGCGTCTTTATCCTGAGGTCAGGTTGACGCTGCACCGTTTGCAGGAAAGAGGATTATGCCTGGCCGTGGTTACGCATCGGCCCCGGCATTCGGCCCGGCAAACCCTGCAGCGGTTGAAAATAAGCCGATATTTTAAATGCCTGGTCGCGCCGGACGTGTTGGGAATAAAAAAGGGAAAATTGGGCCTTCGCCTCTGGCAATGCGTTTTACAATGTCTTGCCGTGCGAGCCGATCAACTACTTCATGTTGATAACGATTATGAATGCGGCGTAAAAGGCCCGGCCCGCGCCGGCATCAAAGCTGTTTTGCTTCGTCGTCGTTCCGGTCCAAAACCCGGATCGTGCCCGGTCATCGCCAACCTGCTTGCTTTGCCTAAATTATTAGACCAAGGGCAGTAATTTATTACTGCAAATATTTCAAGGCGTTGAGCGTTAGACCGTTTAAGTGAGCGGCGAGGTAAGAAGGAATTATTTTCATCAAGTCATCTACCGTTGACGGTTGGATCTGGACACGGCGGTTTTCATACAGAAGACACAACTCTTTTACGGTTGAAGCGTGAAGCCGGAACCTGGCTGCGGTCGAATGCCTTTCGCAGACCGCGCCGCCGGCTGCTGGATCAAAATCTATGCTGGCCGCTGCGGGTAAACCGGCACGGCAGATCACGCAGCCGGTCAGGTGGGGTTTGATGCCGGCGATGATCAGGCCTCGCGCCAGGTATACCGCCACCAGGGAGCGCATCATTGTTTCGGGCTGCTGATCTGCTTTTTGCAGAAAGGACAGTAAAAAACGGTATGCCGCCTCGTTCGCTTCACCCGCGGGCAGGGCCTTGTCCAGAAATTCGCACATGATCTGGGCCGCGGTCACGCGCTTGAGCGATGCCCGAATGCCTGGAAAATCGTTGATGACAACCGCGTCGGACAGCGTGTACAGTTCCTTCTGTTCCCGGTGGTAAAAGATGATTTCATCGCAGTTAAACAGCTCGAGCGTACCGCAGAATTTGCTGCGGGGACGGCGGCAACCTCGCGCCATGAGTTTTATGCGGCCGAAATCGCGGGTGACCGCACTGACAATCAGGCTTGATTCCTTAAACGGCCGGCGGCCGAGAATGACTGCGCCGGTTTTGCGAATGTCAGGCATATCGAACTGCTTCCGGTATGACCTCGGTGGACCGACCGGCGAGATAAACCAGGCCGGGCGTGAGATGCAATAAAAGACGGGGCAGGGTGATGCTCATTTGCCGGACAATATCCCAGGGCGTCAGCAGAAAGGTAAAAAGATACATACCCAGGGTCAGGGTCAATATTGACAGAGAAAATAAAATTTGCCGGCCGGGTCGAAGCCCGGCGAAGGTAAGCGGCAGGATTAACCAGAACAGTCCCCAATGTCCGATTCGGGTTATTTCCCGTAAAAACTGATAAAGAATCGTCGGCACCAGGGCAAGCCGGGAAATCACTGTTGGCAGATAATGGAGATAGTGCTCCTGGTGAACCGAAGGCAGCCGCGGGACAGTTACCAGCCATGGAATCAGGGGCAGGATCATGGATGCGGTCAGGATCAGCCAGCGGGAAAGCCTGCCTGACCTGAGCGCGGCCATGAGCAGGAGGGCAAGGCTAAAGGCATAACCCTCGTTTTTCGTGAAAATCGCGGCGGCCGCGGCCAGGCCGGCGCCGACATAATGCCGCACCCGGTTCAGCCGGCCGGCGTCGTCGAGAAAGACCAGCGCCGTCAGGTAAAAAAGGCTGATCGGTATGTCCGCATAACCGGTATGTAGGCCACCGTCCCGAAGAACGTAATAGGCGGGTAAAAGCAGGATAACCATGACTCCAGGCAGGGCAGCATCGGGTGAACGCCGGTTTAAATTTTCGTAAACCGTGCCCAGCAACAACAACCAGAGATAAACGAACAGCCCCTGCACCAGCCACTCGCTGATTTTTGTCTGCGTCATCAGCGCCGCTTCCAGCAGGGGGATGAAAAGCGGATAGCGCGGCTTGTCATGCAGACGGAGAGAGTCAAAAAAATTATGCACGGTCAGGCCGCGATCCAGGACCAGCATCTTGGCTTTGGTTAACCAGATGCCGAGTCCATCCCGCTCAAAAATGGGCATCTGGATGATATGGAGCACGGACACCAACGTGATGACCACAGCCAAAAGGAGCAGGGGCTTCAGCCGCCGGTCGGGCGCGCGTAGTGGTAAATCGTCAATAAGATTTAATGGCGGTTTCCAAAAGACCAGGGGAATTAATATTAACGGCCAGTTGATCGTGATGATATTCAAGGGCAGGCCGATGAACAACCAGGTGAAAAGACTGAGACCATACCCCGCCGCGAACAGGGCAAGCGAGCCGAAGATTGTTTCCCGAAATAGGTGTCGGTGCAGAAAAAGGCCGCCGGCCAGGAGGCCAATGTAAAAAATTGCCATCCGAATAATCATGGTGCTTTTGCCGGGGGGTAGAAATCAAAATAAAAGCCGTCGGGACGGGTGAGAATCGCGTAATGGATATGGCGGGATCGGGCAAATGATTCGAGCCGGGCCGGGTCTGCTGGCAGTTCGTAAATCCGGCGGGGCAGAAAAAAATAATTCAAAATCCAGAAATAGTGGGCGAATTCACCTGGCGGTTCAATGACCACGGCATTTTCATCCAGGGGAATCCGCTGCAGATAGGCCGTCATGCTTTGATAGAAAGGTCCGTAAACCCGCTCCCGGATTTCTTCGGTATTCAAGCCGAAATTGGCCTTAAACGCGCGGACGGACTGCATCGCGCGCGGCACCGTGAAAAACAGGGAAATTAAGCATTGGACAATCAGGAGGAAGATAACGGCCTTGAGCCGGAACCCCGGGATGGCGGTCATGGTTCTGATGCTGATTATGGTTTTGATACCGCCGCCCGACCCCGGTGAAAGGCAGCGGTGTTGATGTCCAGGAATTTTTCTTTTATTTCCTGACGCAGGGCGGTTTCCCACGATGACAATTGGAAGTCAATCTGGCTGGCCAGACTGCCTAACAGGACGATGTTGGCCGTGCGGATGTTACCCAGTTGCCGGGCGATTTCCGTGGCCGGAATGATAAGCACTTTGCCGTAAGACGCCAGTTGTTTTTCAATATCACCCGGATAGGCGGCTTCGCCCACCAGCACGGTCATGGGAGGAATCGTCAGGTCGTTAACGATGAAGGTTCCGTCCTTTCTTAAAAAATGAGCATAGCGCAGGGCTTCCAGTTTTTCATAAGCCAGAATGAAGTCCGCGCTGCCTTCTTCCATCAGGGGTGAAAACACTTTGCGGCCGAAGCGGACATGGCTGATGACACTGCCGCCCCGCTGGGCCATGCCGTGAATCTCGCTTTTTTTAACATCAAAACCCTCGGTAAAGGCGGCGCCGCAGATAATGTCGGATGCCAGCAGAATGCCCTGACCGCCGACGCCGCAGATGATGATGTTGGTGATGGGCCTATTCATAGTTTTTCATCGCCTGGTTGGGGCAAACCTGCCCGCACATGCGGCAGCCAAAACACAGGGAGCGGTCAATCAGGCATTTAGGCTTTTTATTTTCTCCATCCGCTGGCGCCAGCCGGATCGCCGGGCAGCCAAGGCGCAGGCAGAGTTTACAACCATTGCAGATGGCCGGATCAATGCGCAGGGGAGGATTAGGCTTGACCAGCAAGGCGCAGGAGCGCCGGGCGATGATAACCGATACACCCTCGAAGGCCAGCGCCTCCCGGATGGTTTGCTCGGTTTCTTTCAGGCGATAGGGATCGATGATCTTGATAAATTCCACGCCGCAGCCCTGAACGACTTGTTCCGGCGGAATGCGGCGTCCCGGTTCGCCCCGCGGCCGCACGCCGGTTCCCGGATGCGGCTGGTGACCGGTCATGGCCGTGGTCAGGTTGTCGAGAATGATAAGGTTCAAGTGGCCCTGGTTGTAGACTGCGTTGATCAGGCCCGTGATGCCGGAATGGAAAAAAGTAGAATCGCCGATCACTGCGACGAGTTTATTACTGAATTCTGGGCCCATGCCCATTTCCATACCATGGGCATTGGTGACCGAGGCGCCCATGCAGATGCAGGTATCCATGGCGTTGAGAGGCGGATAGGCGCCGAGCGTGTAACAGCCGATGTCGCCGGTGGCGACCAATTTCAATTTGCT
>CBFGIH010000086.1:0-6335 GCA_965648775.1 Caldifarciminota bacterium
TGCGGTAGTATAGATCTTTGCGAAACCGGCCTTCTTCCACCTCGATATCCAGATCGCGGTTGGTGGCGAAAAGAAAGCGGACATCAATGGTGCGGACCGCAGTTTCGCCCACCCGGCGGATGATTTTTTCTTCAATCGCTTCGAGGAGCTTGGCCTGAAAACCAAGACTGGTGTTGGCAATTTCATCCAGGAAGACCGTGCCACGCTCAGCCTCTTCGAGCAGGCCCGGTTTATCGCTTAAGGCACCGGTAAAACTACCCTTTTTATGGCCGAACAATTCAGACTCTAACAGGGTTTCGGGAATAGTGCCGCAGTTGATGGTCATAAACCGAGCTTCGCGGCGATTGCTTTTGAGGTGAATCAAGCGGGCGATCATACCCTTGCCTGATCCGGTTTCGCCAAGGATTAACACCGGCACGTTCGTGGGCGCCGTGTCTTCGATCAGGCGATAAATGTTTTTCATAGCCCGGGACCGGCTGATCAGGTATCCCTGCCCGATTTCTCGAATGATATTGCTTTTTAACAGGGCATTGTCCATTTTTACATCGTTGAACGCGATCGATTTTTCAACTACGGCTGCCAGGATCCGAGCCACGGCCAGAAGAAAATCCTGGTCGCTGGCGCCGAGCAGGCGGCCCGGGGTGCGCGTGTCCAGATAGAGACAGCCGATGACGCTGTCATTTATCACCAGCGGCAGACAGAGCAGGGAGCGGATCTGGTTCAGCATTACGCTCTTGGCGAGATTGAAACCCGGATCATTGAGCGCATCCGGCACGAAGACGATCCGGTTACGGTTGGATGCGGCAATGGCTGTGTGCGATAGGTTTTCGGCGTCGTTGAGGGTTGATTGATCAAGATTGAGGCCCGCTGCCAGGGTCATGCCAGCCGGGGTTTTGACAAAAAGCGCGCCCCGCTCCGCACTGGTGACCTTGATAACCAGGTCCAGGACTCGGTGCAGAAAACTTTCCTCGCCAAGATCCTGACTGATCAGTTCGGCCAGCCGTTGAAAAGCGTCAAGATAACTAACCAGCCGGGTTGCATCCAGGGCGTTGGCCGCACTCAGCACTCCCAGTTTTGCACGGATCTGGAGCAGACGTTTCATGTCCTGTTTCGCACCCAGGGAAAAAAAGATTTCCTCGGCCTGGTTAAGCTCGGTCTGCAGCGCGCGCAAATCTTCGGGCAGGCGATTCGTCGCGGTCAAGACCTCAAGGCGCAGACACTGGTAGCGGGCAGCATCATAAAGCGCACCCATATCATAAAGAGCGCGGGTTTCGTTTTTGATATCGGCATCAAACACCGGCTCCAGGGCGGTCTGGCAGATTTTTATCAGGGCGTCCATTTTCCAGCGGTAATATTCATAGCCCTCGACCGCGGCGCGCGCCTGCTTCGCGGTCTGGTAGCATTTTTCATATTCTTTTAAGTCAAAAAAGCAATGCGCCGCTGACATCAAGTAGGTTTGCCGGATCAGCGGTTTAGATCGTGCATGCAGCAATTCATCCACCTGGTCTAAATGCTGAAACGCGGCGGTCTGATTATGCAGGGCGGTTTCCAGTTCAGCCCAGGCCAGGAGGTATTCTGGCGACGGCAGGTCAGGTCGGTTTGTTTCCAGTAAAACGCGGGCCTGGTCAGTCTGGTCTTGCAAAATGAGGAGGTTAACCATTTCCCGCACTGGTTCAAAATATTGCGGTATTAACTGGTGGGCTTCTTCATAATCACGCCAGGCAGCGTCAAAGCGGCCGAAAAGCCGGTGAATTTCGGCCAGGGTTCGCAAAGTCGTATACTGCATTTCGCGGTTGCCGGTTTGACGGCTGCGGGTCAGGGATTGCTGAAGGATTTTTTCGGCTTCAGCCGGGTTGCCGCGGCAAAAAGCAATAATGGCCTGATTGATCAGGACGGTTTGCATTGATTCGACCCGGTTAAGCTGCTGGTAGGTGGTCATGGCCCGCGTTAAGAAATCACTCGCGGTGTTCAAATCCCGCTGCGACATGGCAACCGTGGCGATTAGCAGACTGGCATCTGCCTGCTCTTTGATCAGGCCCGCTGAGGCTGAGAATTCATGCGCGGCTTGCGCCGTGTGCCGTGCCCGATCATATTCTGACCGGGACCATTCATCAAGAGCCTGCAGGTACATGGTCTCTGCGGTCAGGCGCGCTGAGCGCCGGGATTGCGACCAGGCGAGCGATTGATTAAGCAGTTCAACCGCTTTTTCATGTTCACCCTGGAACATCAACAGATAAGCCAGCGCATTGCCCGCCCGGAAATAATCTTCTTCGTCAGCGGACAGGGAAGAGCGGGCCGTCTGAAGATGGCGAAAACTTTCTTCATTTTCCTGCAGAGCCGAAAAAAACAATCCGAGTTCCAGCTGTGCTTTCGCGGCAACATTTTTTGATCCCAGGTTAATCGCCCGCTGAAAAGCGGCAACGGCTGGTTCCCGCAGGCCCAATAGTCGGGCCAGGCGGCCGGCATTCATCAGGTGTTCGGCCGCAGAAGGATAATGCTGGCGCTGAGCGATTTCAGCAGCTTTGAGATAATGATTGAGGGCGCTGTGGTAATCGAATATTTTTTCGGCGTACTGGCCGGCGGCCTGTAGATAATCGCTCGCTTTCTTGTCCTCACCGGCTTCGCTGTACAGGCCGGCGACGAGGCCATTGTATAACGGTCTTGCGGCCAGATGTTTTTCCATGCCGGCAATAACTTGCCGCCGAAGTTCCTGCCACTTCTCATTGCCCAGTTGCTGGCGGGCAATGGGGATCATGACTTCATTGGCCACCGTGATCATGCGCCGGTTGTTGCGGAATTCATCCCGGATATAGCCCTGATATTTTAATTGCTCCAGGTCGTGATTGATCGGCACCGCCATGATGTCTTCCAGCACATCTGCATCGACGGCCGTGTTGATCACCGCCAAACCGTCAAACAACTGGCGGGCCGAACCTGCGAGATGCCGGTATTTTTCCTCGAGCGCGTTGTGGATGCGCACCGGCGCCGGGATGTGATCCAGTTGATCCGCAGCCACGAGCCAGCGTCGATCCGTGTAAGCCAGCACTCCTGATTGATGCAGGGTCCGGATCAGTTCCACCACGAACAGGGGCAGGCCGGCGCTGTGCCGCCAGAGCCAGCCAGCAAGATCCTGCCGGCCTTTGATTTCAAGCGGAACAAAGGTTTTTTCCAGGAGTTGACGGATTTCCGCCAGCGACCAGGCCGGTATGTTTTTTATTATCCATCCTGCTGGTGCGGACCAGACGCCTGAACGGCCAGACGCCACCAGCGCGATATTGGTGTCCTTGATGGCGTAGCTGAGATAAGTCGCAAACGCGCGGTCTTCTTCGCTCATCAGGTCAATATCGTCGATCATGATGACCAGACCCGTTGCCGGGCAGGTTTTTAGCAGCGAACGGGTGATTGCTTCCAGCGCGGCAAACCTGCCTCCGGTTTCACTGATCTCCTCCATTTTCGCTTTGCTGAGCTGGGCCGCCACGCGCACGAGGCTTTCCTGATCCGCACCGGTGAAAGATATCACCAGTCGCTGAGTCATCTGAAGGTGATACTGCATTTCTTTGAGCAGACGTGTTTTCCCCGAACCAGTTTCACCGGTAAAATAGCAAGCGGTGCCGGGATTGATGTCCAGTTCGATACCGTTCGGCGGAATGAAAACGGTCGTGGGTAGATCAACCCGGTACGGCTTGGCCGCGCGGGTCGGAACGTCGAGATGTTTTTCCAGAATTTGCCTGATTTCCGGCCATGCCGGCCGCAGAGCGGGCTCGGAGGCGAGCAGGCGGTGCAGGAGCCGGTTGAGCTCGTCGGGCATTCCCGGGAGATCCGTTAAGGGCGTTTTTGGTTTCTGACCGGCGACAGTTTCGTACAGGATGACACCCAGCGAATACAGGTCGCTGCGTTGATCCTGGTTGATGCCTTTTAAAATTTCCGGAGCGATGTAACCCATTGTGCCGCCGCCGGCCGGCCGTCGGGAAATGCCGGCAAAACCAAAATCAATGATGACCGCCTGCTGGCGTTCCGGATCATAGATAATATGCTCGGGTTTGAGATCGCCGTGAACGAAACCCTGCTCATGGAATGATGCCAAGGCGTCCAGGATTTGAAGCAGGACTGCGATCAGTTGCGGTGAATATCCTCGAAAATGCCGGTGCAGGGGCCGCCCGTTAATTTCATCCATCGTGAAAAAAGCGCCGAGCGCGGCGTCGATTCCATAGTCGTGAACAGCCACAATGCCAGGATGCTTGAACCGGGATAGGATCTGGAATTCCCGGTTTATCAAATTATTGAAATGATTGAGATTGGCCTTGGCGCATTTGATAATCAACGGCTGACGGTACTGATCCTCGGCGCGGTAGACGATCGAGTAATTGCTTTTTTCCATGGTGCGTATAATACGGTAGTTGTTGATTTGCCGCGGTGTTTTCATCATAGCCAATTTTAAAATATATATATATGGACTTCTTTGTCAACGGCGTGCCGGAAAATTCATGGCCGATGATTGAAAATGCATATTCCCTGTTGACTTAATAGTTTTTTTAAATATAATATGGGTTATGAAAACCAAAGTTTTGAAAAAATCAGCGGTTTCCCGGCAATGGCTGGTGGTTGACGCCCGGGATCAAATTTTGGGCCGGTTATGCTCTCGCATCGCGCGGGTGCTAATCGGCAAAAATAAGCCACAGTATTCTCCGCATGTGGACAGCGGCGATTTTGTCGTTGTCCTGAACGCGGATAAGTTTCGGGTAACCGGCAAGAAGCTAAGCGGTAAAATCTATTACACTCATTCGATGTACCCGGGCGGGTTAAAGGCGGTATCGCTTAAATCAATGCTGGATAAGCATCCAAAACGGGTGATCTACAGAGCGGTTTCCGGCATGCTGCCGAAAAACCGCCTGCGAGCCCGAAGATTGAAGCGTTTAAAAATATATTTGTCATCAGAACATCCCCATGTTGCCCAGACACCGGTCCCGGTCGATCTGGTGCGCAAGTAAGGAGGTAAAATCATGCCGGAGATAGTTACAGGTTCCCGCAAGCGGGCGCGCGCCAAGGTGCAGCTGAGCACCGGGTCCGGTATTGTGAAAATCAATGGTCGGGAGCCATTGCGTTATTTTTGCCACCAGGAACTGGTTGATATAATTAATCAACCCATGATCACCGCGGGCGTCATGGGACAGGTCGATGTTCGGGTGCGGGTCCTGGGCGGCGGCATCGCGGGCCAGGCCGGCGCCGTTAGTTTAGGTATTGCCAAGGCGCTAATCAAACACAATCCCGACCTCAGACCCGCCCTGAAAAGCGCGGGCCTGCTCAAGCGTGACCCGAGAGAAAAAGAACGCATGAAATATGGTTTGGCCAAGCGCCGTAAAAGATTCCAGTTCTCAAAACGTTAAGGAGGAATTTTGGAACCAGTCAGCATCGAATCGCTAATCAACGCCGGCGTACACTTCGGCCACCGCACCAAGCGCTGGAATCCCAAGATGAAGAAATATATCTTCGGCAAGCGCAACGGCGTGCACATTATCGATCTTCGTCAAACCCAGGAAGCCCTGAAAAAGGCCTGCGAGGCGACGGTCCGCATCGCCGAACAGGGTAAGGGGATTTTATTTGTCGGAACCAAGAAGCAAGCCAAAGATATTATCCGCGAGGAGGCGAGCCGCGGCAAGATTTTTTTCGTCACAGAACGCTGGCCCGGCGGTTTGCTCACCAATTTTAATATTTTGAGCCAGCGCATGCACCGGCTTCGCGAACTGCAGCGCATGAGGGAGGATGGCGGGTTTGCTACCCTGCCCAAGAAGGAATTATCCCGTTATGAACGGGAATACAAACGGCTGATCAAGAGTTTTGACGGCGTCAAAGATATGGATCGCCTGCCGGGTTTGATCTTCGTGGTGGACATCCATAAGGACGAAACCGCCTTGAAAGAAGCATTGCGCATCAACATCCCGGTTATTGCCATCGTCGACACCAACGTTGATCCCACCGCCATTACCTATCCTATTCCCGCGAACGATGATTCCATCCGATCCATTTCCCTGATTGCCCAGACCATCGTCAATGCCGTGCTCGAGGGGCGCAAGGGTTTTGAAACCGAAGAGAAGGAGGCGTATGGATCTCGAGAAAGTTAGGGAACTCCGCGAGCGGACCGGAGCCGGTATCGTTGATTGCAAGAATGCGCTGATGGAAGCCAAGGATGATATCGAACAGGCGGTAGATTTGCTGCGAAAGAAAGGTCTGGCTTCAGCTGCCAAAAAGGTCGGCCGGGTTACCAAGGAAGGCATCATCGATGCTTACATCCATCCTGGTGATCGGCTGGGTGTTTTGCTGGAAGTTAATTGTGAAAC
>CBFGIH010000087.1:0-6297 GCA_965648775.1 Caldifarciminota bacterium
CTGGCGCCTGGTGATTTTAGCGCTTTAAAAACGGCATTTTCGCGGTGCGGCGTTCCCAGGTACCATGAAAGGTGATGATAAAAGAAGCGGCGATGAGAGCCAGATCGCGCAGAAAACTCATGCGCCGGAGATAAAGCAGATCATACTTGAACTTGCTGCGGCGGCAGAGGTCGCGCGGCGCGTAAATCTGGGCAATGCCGGTCAGGCCGGGCCGGACCTTGACCCTTTGCTCGTAACCGGGAATATCGCAGATGCGTTCGGGCCTGGTGCCGTTGACTTCGATTTCTACGGGCAGGAGGGCGCGGGGGCCGACAAAACTCATCTGGCCCAGCAAAATATTGATCAACTGGGGCAGTTCGTCCATGGCGCATTTTCGGATGATGCGGCCGACGCGGGTAACCCGGGGATCGTTTTCTCTTGCCTGGAGATTGACCTTTTCCTGCCTGGTCAGGTCTTTTCTCATGGAACGGAATTTGAGGGAGTTAAAAGGCCGGCCGTTCTTGCCGATGCGGTGCTGGCGGATGAAACAGGGAAAACCGTCTTCAATGATGATCGCGATCCAGATCAGGGCAAACAACCAGGCACCCAGCAACAGGCCCAACGCGGCCAAAGCGATGTCAAACGGTCTTTTTAACCAGGGTGTTCTGGGGTGGTGGTCAGAATTGACTAGATAGTCCTTCAGGCATAACTTTTGTTCCAAAATAAGCCAGCGCTCCTTTCTTTACTTTGCCCCTGTTTACGGTAAATATACATAAATATTTAATAAAGTCAACGAGTAAATACACTGATAATCGAGTAGGTAAAAAACCCCGGGTACTTACTCCCGGCCCGGGAGGTCGTTACTTACGGCGAGCCACATCCGGTGAATCGGACAATTATAAAAGCGGTTCGACAAAAATCCTACAACTCGGATAATTCTTTATACTTGCTGTAAATGGGCAGGATGATGCGGATCAAATTCATGGCTTCGCTGGTTTTGTTCACATAGGGATCCTGGATGTAATTTAAAATGATCGCGATGAAAACCGTATCCTTGAACAATTCGGTTTCATCGTAGTCTGCCGGGTTGCGGTGTGCGAGATAGGTCTGCAGGCGGCTGACCGCATCCTTGACCACGGCCAGTTGTCCATACTGCGGATCCAGGGCGGCCCGGTCCCGCGCTTTCTTGATATCCTGACTGGCCATCATCAGGGACAATTCCACCTTGGTTTCATAATCATCGGCCAGGATTTTCATGTCTTCTGGCGGCGGTGCGTAAGCGCCGATATCCCGGGCGTAAACATTCTCACCCTTCTTGGTCCGGCCATAATAATCGCCCAGCCGGCTGATATATGAGCGGGTGGGTTCGGACAACTGGTTGAAAACATCTTTATCCTGCAGCCACTTGAGCGCGACCGCGATCTTGATCCGCTTTTTGGTCTTGTCAAAATGGCTCTCGCCGGGAATGCTGTTCATGATGTCAATGATTTTATTGATGTTGTCTTCGTTCATGACCAGCGGTTCAAACGCGCTTAAATTGAGCAGTTTGTAAAGTTCTTTGAAAATGTAATCAGTTTTCTCCTTGATTTTATCGGCGCTGAGATCCGGATACGATTTCTGGACAAAAAACTTGATCATCGGCTTGTTGACGGTGAACTTGCCCTCGATCAATTCCTCCTTGCTGACCGCCTTGCGGCACCATTCAGCGAATCTTTCAAGGTCGGACTTGGAAAGATATTCAAGATCGTAAGCGAGTTCGGTGAAAATCGTGTCCGGCTGGAGAAACCACTGCAGGGCTTCCAGGATCTGTTCGAGGTTGGCCAGATGATTCTTAGGATTCCATTCTTCCGCCATAAATCCTTATATAATAGTCAAGTTTCTTAAAAAAGCAAGGGATTAAGTCTCTATACCCGGCCTCCCGCCCGCCGTATGAGTTTGCTTTTTCGACTTATTACTCATTAACTTGAAGAATTGATCTATTTGGCTTCGGTCAAATTGCTCGTGCAATTCGGGCACCGCACTGCTTGAATCGGGATACTCGTGTGGCAGAACAGACACTCTTTGGTGTTGGGCGGCGCTGGCGCGGGCTGGGCTTTGAGGCGGTTAACCTGCTTGACCAGCAAGAAGATCACCAGCGCGACGATTAGAAAATCTAAAACGATATTGATGAACACGCCGTAATTGATGGTGGGCGCGCCGGCTGCCTTGGCCGCGGCCAGGCTCACGTAAGGGGTGCCGGACAGATTGATGAAAAGATTGGAAAAATCAATCTTGCCCAGCAAGAGACCCAGGGGCGGCATGATGATGTCATTGACCAGCGACGTCACGATCTTGCCGAACGCTGCGCCGATAATGATCCCCACGGCCATGTCCAGGACATTGCCGCGCATGACGAACGCCTTGAATTCCTTCAGCATATGCGACCTCCTTTGTTACCGGTTATGCTTCAATCAGGAAAGATTTTCTTTAGTTACGAGGCGGTTACCTGGTTCTATCCCAAACCGGAAACATGATGCATGGAATACATTTACCGGCTTTTAATAATTTTCGCGGTGAGCGGCTGGAGCCCGGCATCCAGCCATAAGAAATAAACGCCCGCTGGTAAGGTAAAACCGTTGTCGTCTTTACCGTCCCAGCACAGCGCCAAAGTCCTGGGACCGGCCGTAAAAGATCGGACCAGACAACCAGCGGCGTCGTAGATTCTCATTCCCCTGCTTTCCGCGCCTGGCCCAATGCTAATCCTGGTAGTATTACCGAAGGGATTCGGCTGCACGCGGACGCTGCCCGCGGTTTTCTGCGCTTTGGCCTCGTTGACCCCGGGACCGGGCACGAAACTCGTCATCCGTTCCAGAATCGCGGCGTTGGTGAAATACGGATTGGTTTCTTCATAATTGCTGAACACGCAGACCACGCCGCCGAAGGTCTCGGCCACGAACTGATGGCCGATGCGCGTGGTCGTGTCATACATGACCGGCACGTTGTTGTAATATAGGACCATGGTCAGGGTATCCCATAAAATATAGCGCAGACAGGAAAAAGATCCGAAGGGAATATGGACCGTGCCCCAGGCATTGATCTGTTCCTGACCGCGTTTGGTGTATTCCACCCGCGTGGCTGCATCTGGCTGGTAGCGCCACTGCGCCTGGTAATGACGGCTGTCGCCATAGTGCTCGGGCAGGTAATTGGTGTCAATCACGTAATATTTCTGGAAAGTGCCGCTGCCGGACTGATCCGCGAGACCGAGGTTGGCCAGGTAAGAGGGATCCAGATGCATGTACAGGCAGGCCGAGTCCGGACCGTCAATAGAAGCGTAAAAGAGGTTGGCGGTCGGAAATGATTCGGTAAACGGCACGTAGGACGCGGGCACAATGATATTCCAGCAGGAATCATTGCCCATGGGCTGGGCAGTGAAGTACCAGTCCTGGGGCCCGCCGGCCGAACCCAGGTTCACGGTCTGGTTATAGGCAATGTTCTTGTTCCAGTTCGTGAAATTGACAAATGGAATGTCATACCAGTCAATCACGATCTGGCCGAAAAGCGGGACGGCCAGGCATAAAACCGCCAGCGCGGTTTTTAACAGCTTATTTTTATTCATAATGGCTCCTTTTTTAATTGGCCCGATGCATGGCATGCGGGACGATTTTTCTCTAACCTATTTAAAACATTTATTGGGTCTTTTGGGGATGATAAGCTGGTCCGGTTGATTTTAGCCGGGATCTTTTATTTCCCCATCTTCGCGGGTATTATTTTTAATTGGCCATTACCCTGAAGACGGATCGACTCGTAATTTTTCAACCATAAATTCTGTCCGACGACCACGTCGCCTGCAAACGCGGTTATCGCCACCGCGTTATCAAATGTGATCGGCACATTTTCCGAACCAGTGTAAGTCCCGGTTTTTACCATTAATCTTCCACCGTTAATTGAAGCCGCTTCTCCTTCCTGGAGAGTATTATACGGTAAGCGGATGAGGCCGTACTCAAACCCGGTCCAGTTTTTATCAATATAAATCCAGTTGTTGGGTTGCCCATAAGGACATGATTTGTAAATTAAACCCGTGCCCGGAGGCAAAATATCGAGCGCGTACCAACCATTATTCACGCCGTTCCATCCGCAGTTTATATGCCAGTGATTGGCATTGTCATCGCGATAACCATCGGTGAGCACGGAATGTCCTACCGTATCATTGCCATCAATCCACCAATAACCGATCTGGACCGGCAGCATGCCGATGATGCTAGTCATCATGCCCGCTTCGTGCCGGGCAATGGTGTCATTATGTAATTGCGTTGTGCCGCGATATCGAAAATAGTTGTTCAACGCGCTGGCGGCGAGCAGGGTGTTGGTCCCCGACCCATTTAATTCATAATCCATATCCACCGCCACGCCGCAATGATACATGATGCGAGCAACTTCCGCATTGGGTTCTGTGACATTAGTATCAGGCATGCTCTGCCAGTTATAGGTTTGATTGCCAAAATTGACATTGTGACTATATTGTATCCAGCCTTTGGTATCATCATAGGAATGCGAGCCATTACCCGTGTTGGGCCAAAGGTGGAATCGCATCTTGATCGCCATGGCGGTGGCGACGCAACCGGTTGGAACATCATGATTGCCATTATGCGCTTCGCAGGTATCATTGTAATTATCCATTTGATTCCACTCCGCCGTATGCCACAGCACATAGACCGCACGGGCCAAATTATCATAAGTCACTGTTTGCCTGTTTTCCGTGATTTTCCTGCGTAATAAAGACCAGTTGGCGTGGACTTGAGCCGGCATGTTTTCCCATAATACGGGCAACGCGCGGTGCAAGTAGCAGCGCATAAAATTATCAGCGGGAGGATCCCATTGGAATTTAGAATTAGCGCTAAAAGCCAATATCGGTTCGATCCGGTCATCGCCGGCAACAATCACAAATCCGTCCCGCTCGTACAAAATAATGTAAGCGAGCACTTCGGACGGCGGCGGATATTCGGCTCCCAGCTCATCCGGAGAAATCAGGTAGCGCACTTGGCGATTGGCCAGGCGGGTAAAGCGGTCGGTTTTTTCCGCGTCGCTTAATTTTAAATAACCGGAGTTTAATTCCATAGCATAAACGACATCGGCGATCGCGCTTGCTTCAGTCGGACTAACCGGCGCAGCAGATAATTTGACCACTAATAAAAAAAGTGAGGTCAGCGGAAATAACCATTGCCAACCAAATGGATTGAAATCCTGGTTCCGTTTCATTCCCGCCTCCTTTACTGAAGTGTAACCAACATCAGTATTTGCCCCTTTTCTCCCTGGGCCAGCCGTTCCATCGCTTTTCCCAGGATCGCACCTTGAGCGCGATGATGATCCATGACCTTCATGGCATAACCGGGCAACGAAGAAGTCGTCAGCAAATCGCCCGGCTCAATCGCTGCGGCGCGGGCGTCGGCATTGCAATAGACCCGACCCGCCAACGCCACATCACAGTCGAATTGGCCAGTGCCTAATCGAACGCCCGACCCCAAATTTCTACCCCCGGCCGCGATCCCGGCGACTCTCGTGTCGTATGGCCTATCACAAACCCGCAGTTTCCCAGGATTTTCCGAATCAATGGATAAAACCACGCCAGGAGATATGCTATCCTTTTCCTGGACATTAAAACCTTCGGCGTAATCAAGACCTTCGCCCAGTTGAACGACAATCGTGCCCGAATTATTTCGAATCGCCACATTGCCGGTGAAATCAATGCCGCCAATCGCGCGGACGCGGAATTGATTAGCTCCGGTCGAAGAGAAAGTGGTATTTGACGACGAATCTGCCCAGACAAAACAACCCCGATGCGCGGCCTGGGCGCGATTGCCCGCGGCAAAAGACATATTTCCGGAAGCAATGTTGTTATAACCGCCGGGGATCGCGGCATAACTGCCGCTGGCGGTGTTGGTGCTGCCCCCGGCCACCGTCGCATATATCGCGCTGGCAACATTGTTCCGACCGCCGGCCACTGAACTATATCTGGCGCTGGCCGTATTGTTATAACCGCCCGTGACGATGGCGCCCGTATCGGTGGACACTGCTCCCGCAATATTGCTATAACCGGCCAGAGCGCTACCGTAAACGGCTAATACCGTATCCGCCTGCCCGCCGGCGATCGTCGCCGCAAAAAGTGTGGCCGCGTTACCCAGGCCGCCGGCGATCGTTGCATAACTGCCGCTGGCGTTGTTGTTGGAACCGCCGGCAATGGTCGAGTAAATTCCGCTGGCCGTGTCGGCATAACCGCCGCTCACGGTCGCGGCGTAATTACCGGCAACATTGTTGTTGCCGCCCGCGACGGTCGCGCACCGG
>CBFGIH010000088.1:0-1910 GCA_965648775.1 Caldifarciminota bacterium
GCTGGGACCGGAATTCGAATCAGAATTGGCCCGGAGCATTACCAACAAAATCAAAGTAAATCCCACCACCGCGCACTTTGAAGAAAGCGAACTGCGGGGATGGACCTTTCCCTCGCCGGCCAAGGTCACCGGCTTTGTCATTCAGGCGTTCACGGAATTAAACATTGGTTTTCCGTATCAAGATCAGGTTATGCGCTGGCTGGTCCAGGAGCGAGGCAAGCGGACCAAACCAACGACGCACGAAAACGCCTATGTTTTCGATGCCTTTCAGACATATTACCGGACCTACGAAAAAGCCGAGCCCGATTTTCAGGCGCGCTTGCGGCTTGATCAAAACGAAATTATTAACACCTCCTTCCGTGGCCGCAGCCATGACGCACCCCGGCATTATTCGTTGCCGTTGCGCGATCTGCCCAAAAACGAAATTCTGCCGCTGAAGATCGCCAAGAACGGCTCGGGCCGCCTTTATTACACTTTACACATGTTTTACGCTTACCGGGCCAACTCCATCGCCTTTGATGAAGGCATATATGTCACCAGGCGCATCCTTGGCCTGGACGGCCAGCCGGTTCGCTCCTTCAAGCGGGGTGAGGTGTACAAAGTAGAGTTAAAAGTGCTGGTGCCAGAAACCAGAACTTTTGTTGTGCTGGATGATCCCATACCCGCCGGGTTTGAACCGGTTCAGGCGTTTTTTGCCACTGAGGCCCGTTCCATCCGCAACCAGTACTATGAAGAGCAATGGTCCGAGCGAGGTGATTGGTGGGGCACCTTTGACCATGAGGAGTATTATGACGACCATGCTCTTTTCTTCGCCCAGGAGTTATTCCCCGGTGAACATACCCAGGTGTATTTCATCCGCGCGGCGGTGTCCGGCACTTTTCTGGCGCCGGCGGCCCGGGCCGAGCAGATGTATGAACCGGAAGTATTTGGTTCCACGGTTCAGGAATATTTAACGATAAACTGATTCAATCGGCCTCGCCTTTATCTTCTTTATGGATGAACCATCGATATTGCCATGGGCATTGATTTTCCAGGAAGGCAGACAACGGTCAAAGTCCCCTGAGCATAATTTATAAATAGCTGCCTTTGCCAAAGGGTTTTACGGTTAAACTTGACTTCTGGATTAATATCTTTATAATGCTTACGTGATTATTGATCCGATTGACCTCAAGCTCATCCGCCAGCTGGAACTGCACGGCAGTGTTTCCCTGCTTGATTTTATCGGCAAATTCCACATCACGACCGAGGAAGTCCTGCTCCGAATCAAGAATTTTGAGGACACCGGTTTCATCACGGGCTACGGCGTCAAGATGTTCATTCCAGCTTTGCTCGGCGGCCGATGGTTCCGCGCCTGCTTGTTCGCTGAAGCCGACGGGCCGGTTGCGCCGGAAAAGTCAATTCCCTATCTTGAGGAAATGATTTTCAATCAGGTTTATCCACGCGGCGCCGCGCCGGATCTTTCTTTGCTTTTTTATACTCAGGATCTTAAAAATTCCTATCTAACCGCCAACCGTCTGCCGGGCATCAAGTACTGCGAACTGTACAAGATTGGTGAATACAAATCCGGCCCGCCGCTCATTCTCCTGCGTAATGACTGGCACGCGATCGCCACTCTTTTCAAAGGCAAACTGAACTATACCCGCATTCACCAGCTGCTACATGAAAATAAATCGGAGACTGACGTACGTTTGTCCCAGCTGGTCTGGCATAAGAAAAACCGGCGCGGCATTGTTTCCATCTATCCCAATTTCAACTGGAGCGTGATCAAGAATTTCGCTCATGTCCACTTCGCCATCGCCGGTCGGATGAGAGTGAAAGAATTACGCAAGTACCTGCTTGATACCGGCCTGACCGGTACCATTACCTCGCGGTTTAAAAAACGTTACCTGCAGGTGGAATTTGACATCTGG
>CBFGIH010000088.1:1920-6269 GCA_965648775.1 Caldifarciminota bacterium
CGGAACGTGGTCTATGACGAATGGCTGCCCCGTCTGATCAGTGAACAGAAGCTATAACCTTGCCCTGCTCTTCGTCTTAGCCTGGTTCGCTGGTTGCCCGGGTCGGCGGCCGGAACCGCCCTTACCCAGTTATGAAGACGCGGTTTGGGTCATGAAAAAAGGGGAGACCTTTGAAATCGCCCTGCGCAAGCTGATTCCGGACCCGAACACCGTTTCCACGATCATTGCCTTCATGAACCAGATGCAGTTTCCCTTCCGCCAATGCCGGCCCGGTGATTCCCTGACCGTCCGCCGGCGCGACGGCGTTTTCGAAAGCCTGACTTACCGGCAGTCATTGACCGTCATTTATTACCTTTCCCGGGAAAACGGCGAACTGGTCATGGCCATGAAGCAGCCCATCATCGAGATCGTGCCGGCCGGTCTATGCGGTCGCATAAATTCCACCCTTTACGAGACGATAATTGACGCCGGCGAAACACCGGAACTGGTTTATCGGTTCGCTGATATCCTGGCCTGGGAGATTGATTTTACCACTGAAACCCAGAACGGCGATTCTTTTTATGTTCTCTTTCGCAAGCAGTACTGTGATTCCATTTTCATCGGTTACTCGGATGTCAGCTATGTCCGCTATGCCGGCAGCATTGGTGAACATACAGGTTTTTATTTTTGCGGCCCGGATGGTTATTTTGATTTTTACAACCGCAAAGGCGAATCCCTGCGCAAGGCGCTCCTGAAATCGCCGCTTAAATATTCTTACATCAGTTCCTATTTCTCCAAGAGCCGGTATCATCCCATTTTGAAAATCTGGCGTCCCCACCACGGCCTGGATTACAGTGCGCCGATCGGCACGCCGGTTTCCTCAGTCGGCGACGGCGTGGTGGTTTTCAAGGGCTGGCGTGGGGGATACGGCAACCTGGTGGAAATCCGCCATAAAAACAATTTCCGCACGCGTTACGGTCATCTTTCCCGGTTTGCCGCCAACCTCAAACTCAACCAGCACGTCAAAATGGGGGAGATCATTGGTTACGTGGGCAGCACCGGCCTTTCCACCGGTCCGCACCTGCACTTTGAACTGCACAAGGACGGCGCGCCGATCAACCCCCTGACCGTGCAGCTGCCCCGGGCACCATCGGTCAATCCCGCTTACCGGACGGCGTTTGACCGGATGTGCGACTCCCTGACCGCTGCCGCCGCGTCGATTTTCAATCCCGCGCCAATGGCGGGAGCGGATAAAAATAAAAAATAACTCGGCCATGCCAACCAACAGGAGGCTGTTCCATGCCCATTCATCTTAAAGCCCAAAAGGGCGATTACGCGTCCACCGTGCTGGTCGTTGGCGATCCGGCGCGCGCCCAGTTCATCGCCGGTCTCATCAATCAGGCGCGCCCGGTCAACGCCAACCGCGGTTTGCTCGGCTACACCGGGACTTACCGCGATAAACCGCTTTCGGTTCAAACCACCGGCATCGGCTGTCCCTCGGCGGCAATCGTGATCGAAGAACTGATCGAACTTGGCGCCCGCCGCATCATTCGCATCGGCACCTGCGGCGGCATCGCCGAACATGTCCGCGCCCTGGATTATATCGCCGCCCTGACCGCGGTGCCGGAAGACGGCGCCACCCGCACCTATCTCCACGGCGAGTCCCTGGCACCCTGCGCGACTTTTGAAATATTGCACACCAGCCACGAAATCAGCCAGGCTAAAGGCATGACGATTCACTATGGGGCAATCGCCAGCGTCGATGTCTTTTATAACCCTTTCCCTGATTACGTCCCCCGGCTCCGGCGCAAGGGCGTGCTGGCGGTCGAAATGGAAACCAGCTTGATATATTATCTATGCAACCGCAGCCGCATCCAGACCGCTTCTTTTCTGCTGGTTTCAGATGTGGTTGGCGGCGGGGAAGGTTTTACTTCCTATGTCACTGATGCCGATCTGGTCCGGGGCATGGAGGGTTTGATCCAGCATGTCCTGGCGGTTTGCCAGGCATTGCCGGATGCCTAGCCGTGAACATAAAAGTTTTAAACACCAGGCGTGATGGATGGCTTTATTCCACTGTTCGGTATTTTGAAGGAGGTTGGCCATGGATAGATGGCGTTGTTCGGTCTGCGGGTATGTTTACATTCCCGAAATTGGTGATCCGGATTCTGGCATCGGCCCGGGGGTAATGTTTGAAGAATTGCCGGATACCTGGGGTTGTCCAGATTGCGGAACCGAAAAAGAGCTCTTTGAACAATGTGAAGGCGGGGAAGACGAAGAAATGCCCCCACGCGATTTTTAATTTCCCGGACGCTGGTCAATGATTCTGGAATTATTAAAAGAAGAGCGGATCTTGCCAGGCCTGACCGTCAAGGATTACCATAAAGCCCTGCAAACCATGCTGGCGCGAAGTTCCGCGGTCGATAAAACGCGTCTTATGGAAAACATTCGAAAACGAGAAAAATTAATGATCACCAGTCCCGGCAAGGGAATCGCCCTGCCGCGGGTCAGCGCCGAGGCTCTTCCAGCAGCCGAAGTAATCATTGGGACCAACGCCGCGGGCATGAACCATGCCGGCCTGGACGGCCTGCCCATTCAGATAATTTTCCTGCATGTCTTTCCTCCGTCCGATTCCGGCGCCGCGGTGCTGGCTCAGTCCCTGCGGATTTTAAATGACGATAATCTCCGCTACGAATTGCTCAGAGCCGCGACCGCCGCGGAAATTATTGATTTAATCCGGCGCTGGGAAGAAACGTGAAACACCGCGACCGTTTCATTCTTTTTATTGTCTGGGTCCTGGTTATTTTCCTGCTGACCGGTTATCCTTCCATCCCGATGCCCAGGATCGAGCAGTTTCCCGCGGATAAAATTGCCCATGCCCTGATGTTCTTCATTCTGGGTTTGATTCAACGCCGGCTTTTTTCGATCCGTACCTATGGCGGCATCGGCGCTCTGATCGTCCTCATTGCCGAATTCCAGCAATTATTCATTCCCGGCCGCACTTTTGAAATTGCCGACATCATCGCCGGCCTGGTCGGGCTGGCCTTTCCTTTAATCCTGGTTCGTAAAGGAGAGAAAGAGTCGCCGCCGGAACCGGATAATGCAAGGAGGGTACGAAATGATTTATCAAAAACCTAAAGGAACCCGGGATATCTTTGGCCGGGAATTGCTCCGCCTGGAAGCGGTTTGCCAGAAAGCCCGGCAGTTTTTCACCCAGCGCGGGTACCGGGAAATACGGACGCCCACTTTTGAAGCGGCCGAGCTTTTCGCGCGCTCCATCGGTCCGGCGACGGATATCGTGGAAAAAGAAATGTACGCTTTCGAGCACGATGAAAAAATTTATGTCCTGAAACCCGAGGGCACCGCTTCGGTGCTGCGGGCCGTAATCGAAAACCAGATTCCCCTGCCCGATCGGTTTCTCTACCTTGCCCGCATGTTTCGCAAGGAAAAACCCCAGAAAGGACGTTACCGTGAATTCCTGCAGATTGGCATTGAACTGCTGGGTGAAGGCGACCCTTATTACGACGCGGCGTTGATCCGGGAAGCGCACGATTTCCTCCAGGAGTTCGGCCAGCTCGATGTTACCGTCGAAATCAATTCCATTGGCTGTGCCCGGTGCCGAGTACAATACCGGCAAATCCTCCAGCAATTCCTATCCGGCACTTTGGCAGATCTATGTGCTGATTGTCAGCGCCGTTTTGAAAAAAATTTTTTAAGAATCTTTGACTGCAAGGTCGAAACCTGCCGCGCCGTATATCATAACGCGCCGAAGATCACTGATCATCTCTGTACTGACTGCGGCGAACATTATCGCCGGACAAAAGAATATTTACAGATTCTTTCCGTTTCTTTCCAGGAAAACAAAGATTTGGTACGGGGTCTTGATTATTATAACCGAACCGTGTTTGAATTCAAGGCCGGCGGGCTCGGTGCCCAGAACACGATCCTGGCCGGCGGCCGCTACGATCGGCTGATGCAGGAGCTGGGCGGAAAAGATACGCCCGCAATCGGGTGGGCGATGGGCGTGGATCGACTGCTTATTTCCCTGCCGGCAAATCAACCGCCAATACCTCAGCTTTCCGTTTTTGTGATCCTGCCCATGGCTAAAGAATTTTTAAATGCCGCCGTGGAACTAGCCGGTTTGATCCGGGACGTTGGTTTAATTTGCCTGGTCGGCAATCCCGGAGAATCGCTAAAACAGCAAATGAAAAAAGCCGACCGCCTGGCCGCGGATTATGTGGTTATCCTGGGCGAAGACGAGATCAAGAATGAATTTCTGACCATCCGCGACATGAAATGCTCGGAGCAGAAAAAAATGACCCGGCTCGAATTATTCAATTACCTGAAAATAATTCGTCAAGGCGGTACCAAGT
>CBFGIH010000089.1:0-6157 GCA_965648775.1 Caldifarciminota bacterium
GCAAAAAGCCAAGTTTACGCCTCGCAGCGCCTGGCAGGTCTTGAAGGAAAAAACCGGCGAATTTATCGGTTATGATCAGCTGGAAATCGAAACAGAGATTATCCGTTACAATCATGATGATCAAAACATTGAACTGGTATTGGAGCAAACGCCTTTCTATGCCGAAGGCGGCGGTCAAGTTGGCGACCAGGGTGAGATCATCGGCGAAGATTATAAAATCCGGGTCCTTGATACCTATTGGTTTCAGAACATGTCGGTCTGCCATGGCGAGATCGTCTGCGGCCGATTCCAGCCCGGCCGGGTTCGGGCCCGGGTGGATGCCCACCGGCGCCGCGAAATTGCCCGCGCGCACACCGCGACTCATCTTTTACACGCCAGCCTGCGCCGGATTCTGGGTGAGCATGCCCGGCAGGAAGGTTCATTCGTGGAACCAGGAAGGTTCCGCTTCGACTTCATGCATTTTAAGCCCCTCAGTGACGACGAGCTGACCGCGGTAGAAATCATGGTTAACGAAAAAATCATGGCGGCGCTAAACGTGGAAAAAATGCTGACCGGGTTGGATGAAGCTCGACGCATGGGCGCGATGGCTCTTTTCGGCGAAAAATACGGAACCCAGGTGCGCGTGATCCGGATTTCCGATTTCTCGATTGAACTGTGCGGCGGCACCCATCTTGACAATTCCGGTGAGATTGGCATGTTTAAGATCATCAGCCAGGAAGCAGCGGCGGCCGGCATCCGGCGGATCGAAGCGATTGTCGGCTTCCGGCTTTTTGAGGAACACCGCCGGCATGACCAGATTTTGCGGGAACTGACGCAACTGCTTGGTTCCGAGCAGGATCTGGTGAAAAAAGTTCTCGATTTGCAGACCCAGCTTAAGCAGGCGGAAAAAAACCGCCAGGCCGGCAAGCAGGAAACTGCCCGCGCTGAAGCTCAGCGGATCAGCCGGGAAATAGCCGCTTCGGGTCAAAACTGTTACGTGCAGGAAATAAATAATGTTGACCTGGAGACCCTGCGTTTCATCGCCGACCATCTTCGCGAAGTCAACCGCTCATTAATCGGCTTGTTGTACACAATCCGCCAGGATAAAGCAAATTATGTGATCTTTGTCACACCGGATCTGGCCAAGGTCATGCCCGCCTCGGATCTCATCAAACAGCTCCGGGCCATCTGGGGTGGCGGGGGCGGTGGCCGACCGCAGCTGGCGGAGGGCGGCGGTGCGGATCCGGGAAGAATCGAAGCTGTCCGTAACTTCCTGCTAAGTCTGAGAGTTACATAAAAATAAACCCCCAGACGAAATAAAAGTTCACTTAATTTATTCGATTAAAGAAAACGCCCGATTTAAATCGGTAATAATGCTCCCTGATAGCTGACCGCCATCAATACCACCATCGCGCCTACCCGTTAGAGGACACATTTCTCTAACGGAATTTTTATTTATTTCAGGGATTCAACTCGGCCGTAATCGCGGTCAAGTCGGAGGGATCGCCAGGCCTCTTCTTCGGTGATGGGTCTGCCCGTCGTCAACAGGCTGACAATGTCCTGCGCCAGGCCTGGGCCAAGCATTAACCCCTGGCCGCACATGCCCACGGCGTAAAAATAACCATGGACCGCCGGTGCCTCGCCTACGATCGGCATACCGTCCGGCGTCTGGGGATAGCATCCGCGCCAGACGCGGCGGACTCGAACCAAACTCAAGCGTGGAAGGAGATCGATCATTTTCCGGGAAACTGTCGGCAAAAAACTGGAATGTGAGTGGCGCTCGATGCCCGGAAAAATGGGATCAGGGGTAAGACAAAAAACAATCCGGTGATGGGAATTGTGATAAAAGTAGCAGTTCTTGCCACCGGGCGTGGGCCGGATGTCCACGATCAGCGGTTGGAAAAAACCGTCAATGGGTTCGGTGATACCCGCTTCATGGGCGTCAGGATAGACCGGCAGGTCCAGCCCGACTAACCGGCCGATTTCGGCGGCGGCAGAACCGGCCGCGTTCAGCGCGAATCGGCAGGGATAATGATTCTGGTCCGTAATCACTTCCGTAACCCGGCCTTGATCAACTTTAATGCCGGTCACCGTCTCGCGAAAATGAAATTCAGCGCCCGCCCGCCGGGCAGCAAAATAAAAAGCGTTGATCGTTTTTAACGGTGACAGGTTGCCGTCTTCCGGAGAATAAGTGGCCCCGCGCAGTCCATCTTCCTTGATGCCGGGCACGAGTTCTCGAACCCGCGCGGGTTCAATCCAGTCAATGTGCAAGCCATAACGATGTTGAATCGGGAGCAACCCGCGTATGGTGGCTTCATCACTTTCCCGGTAAATCGGGAAAAGATAACCACCCTGCTGCCATCCAATATCATCGCCCTCCTGGTCCTGCCATTGCCGGAAGACTTCCAGCGAACGCAGGCAAATCAGGATCTTGGCCGGATCCGAATGCGTAGCCCGGGTGCCACCGATCGCCGCCTTGTTTTCGCCCTGGCCGGGTGAAGCCATACGGTCCAGCACCAGTGTTTTCAAGCCGGCGCGCTGCGCATAGAAAGCGGTCGGCACGCCGATTGAGCCGCTGCCGATGATAATCAGATCATACACGGTCTTACTCATGATTTGCCTTCTTGTTGGTCGCGGGCCAAAGGTCCGGAATGGCCCGCAAAAAACCCCAGCGGCACTTCCGTGGTCAGGGGACGCTGGACAAAAGGCGTTATTTTTTCCAAGGGCACGCCCTCGCGCCGGAAAAGCGACAATAATAGCGGACCGCAGGTCTTGCTGCCGCAGGCGCCCATGCCGATACCAAGTACGGCCTTAATCTGATTTAAATCCGTGATGCCGGCGCGGATCATGCGCCGCACCTGGCCGATGGTAACGCGTTCACAACGGCATAGTATCACCTCGTCATCGCTTGCCGGTGGCATCACGGTGGTTATCGGTTTGATGACGGATTCTGACTGGATGCAGATCCCGCCGATCTGGTTCGCTTTTTCCGGCTCGGTTTCCAGGACAACAAGCCGAGCCTGATCCCGAATCGGGCTGGTCATGCCGCCGCGTAGACAACTCTTGGCTCCGGCCAGGCCTTCGCTGATACTGCCGCAACCAAGACAGCGTTCGGCTTCCCGGCGAGCCTGTTGTTCAGTCAGGGGTTTTATGATCTCTGAAAAATCAGCGGTCCGGGACTCAGCCGGCAGTTCTTCTGGTATGACCCGGGCTGCTGGTGCCAACCCTGGTCCCCAGCAGGCCGGCGCTTTGGCGGGCGTCGCCTCTCGACCGGCTCGGATATCAACCTGACGAAGCCAACGGTCAATGGATTCAGCGGCCCGCTTGCCCGCGCCAAAGGCCGCGACGACGGTGGCCGCGCCGGTCGTGGCATCTCCGCCAGCAAAAATACCGGGTTGATTTGTTTCCTGGGTTAAGGGATCTGCCTGGATCGTACCCCACCTGGTCAGGGCTAGACCGCGGCTCAATTCACCGAAGACTGGTTCCTGGCCGATGGCGAGGATGACATGATTTACCGCCATGACAAATTCCGAACCGGGAACTGGTTCGGGCCGGGGACGGCCCGAAGCGTCAGGCTGACCGAGCTTCATGCGAATCAGGGTTATGCTCTGGAGCCGGCCGCGGCTGCCCTGAATAGCAACGGGCGCGACCAGGTATTCAAAGTGAACGCCGTCGGCTTCGGCCTGGCTGATTTCCCAGTCATGGGCGGGCATCTGCTCACGGCTGCGGCGGTACAGGATTCGCACATCCTGACAACCCAGGCGGCGCGCGGTCTGCGCCGAATCAAGCGCGGAGTTGCCGCCGCCAATCACGACGACCGTGCCGGCCAGATGGTTAATGGATCCCTTCTTTACCCGTTTTAAAAAGTCAAGCATGCCAAACACGCCCTCAAGATCCTCGCCCGGAATATTTGCCCGCATGGCTTTGAGCGCTCCCGGCGCCAGGAAAACCGCGGCATAACCCTGTTGTAATAAGGCTTGCGGATCTCCTACTTGCACGCCGGTCCGGATTTCAATCCCCTGTTGCTGTAAATCATCCAATTCGCGGTCCAGAATATCCTCGGGCAGGCGGTATGCCGGGATGCCCCAGCGCAAAAGACCGCCGGCTTTGGTTTCGGATTCAAAGACGGTGACGGCAAAACCGCGGTGGCATAACTCATTGGCGCAGGCCAGACCGGCAGGGCCAGAGCCCACCACGGCGATCCGTTCGCCGCGGGTCACGGCAGACCGGACTACGGGAATTTTTTCCCGGCGCGCCCAATCCGCGATGTAACGCTTCAAACTGCAGATGGCGATCGGTTCATCCACATCCTTGCGCACGCATTCATCCTCGCAGGGATGATAGCAAACCCGGCCGCAGACACCGGGCAACGGCAGATCGCGGCGCAACAACTGCACGGCTTCCGCCAGCCGGTTCTGACGGATCAACTGAATATATCCCTGGGCGCGCACATCCGCCGGACAGGCGGCGCGGCACGGTGAACGGCCCAGCCGGTCATAGATCTCCAGCACGCGTGCCTTTCCCAACTCCTCCCCTTTCCAGCCGCGCACTGCGACTTCATCACCAACGCGGAAGCGCAGTGGCAATTCATAGGCCAGGGTTACCCGTGCTTTGCCGTTCGACCGCGGGGTTTGATCGACGAGCGTAATCGCCAGTCCTGGACAGCCGGCCACGCACTTGGTACAGCCAGTGCAGGTGCCTGCGAACTCAGCGCGGGGCAAGATGGCGCCATCCTGCGGCATCCGCAAGGCTTGCTGGGGACAGACTTCAGCGCAGGGATTGCATGGAATCGTTTCCAGGCAGCCCAGCACCGGAAAAAGGCGGGCACTTTCCGGCGGTTTGGTGACGGGAAAGTTCTCCCGGCCTGGCTTGGATTTGAGCAACTGCGTCAACTGTTCCCAGCGCTCGGGGATGTCAACTTCCATCCCCTGCGCCCGGGCAATCCTTCTTCCGGCTAATCGACCGGAAAACATCGCCGCCGAGGCCTCGGCGATCTCCTCTGCATCGCCGGCCAGGTAAGCATCCAGGCCGCAAGCCCGGGCCTGGTCATAGAGTTCACAAACGCGCTCCAGCCCCACGGCAATGAGCAGGGTGTCGCAGGCATAGGTGCGATGGGTCCCAGCGATGATATTCCATTTCTCATCCACGCGCGCCACGGTCACCGATTCCACCGCTTCGCGGCCGTTGGCGGAAACCACGCTCGTGGCGGTGTATATCGGCACGCCCATGCGCCGGATTTTATCGGCGTGTACCCAGTAACCACCCACCTCGGGCAGGGCCTCGCAAAGACCAACCACGTTAATGCCGGCCTGAAGCGCGTGGTAGGCGGCAATCAATCCCACGTTGCCGCCGCCGACTACAAACAGATTTTCTGCAGGCCGGACCAGGTCGCGGTTTAAGAGCGTCTGAAAAGCGCCGGCGCCGTACACGCCCGGCAGATCGCAGCCAGGAAAAGCGAGGGCTTTTTCCCGGGCGCCTGCGGCCACGAGCAGACTGCGCGGGGTTATCAGCTCATACCGATCGCGGCCGGCCACGCCCACCTTTCCGTCCTTGAACACGCCGATCGCCATGGTGGAAAGCATGACCCGGATCCGGGGCCGCCTGGCCACTTCATCCGCCAGGATGCCGGCGATATCCACACCCCGGGTGCCGGCATAACACTCCGCGACGGCGCCAAAGAACAAATGAGTCTGCAAAACCAGTTTACCGCCTAAAATGTTCTTGTCATCGACCAGGATAACGTGCAGGCCGGCGTCCGCTGCCTCGATCGCCGCGCCCATGCCTGCCGGGCCGGCGCCAATGATCAGAAGATCGCAGGCAGTATCCTTGATCTCCGACAACCGCAGATCGCGACTGCTTAACATTGGCAGTTGCGGATAGCCACGCAGCGGAAAGACCTTTACACCTTCGCGGACCGGTTCCATACAGGCCTTCACCGGTCTTCCGTCGCAGATCACCAGACATTGGGCGCATTGACCATTGGCGCAGAAAATTCCCTGGGGTGATTGGTCTACCGGATGAAAACCAAAAATCCTTATGCCGTTGGCAAACAGGGCACTGGCAATCATCTCGCCCCGCCGCGCGGCCAGGGGGCGATCTCCGAAATAAAAGATAACGCGGTCATTCTCGGGAATGCGCAGGACCGGATGGTTTTCGACGCGGCTCATGCCGTGCCTCG
>CBFGIH010000090.1:0-6098 GCA_965648775.1 Caldifarciminota bacterium
TGGATCTAATCGCGAAACTGCCCGCGATTGCCGCCGGTATTTACCGCCTGAAATTCAACAAAGGTCCGAGAATCGCCTCCAATCCCAAATTGGACTGGGCAGGCGATTATGCGCATATGCTTGGCATTCCGGATCCGACCGGCGAGTTTGCCAATTTGATGCGGCTTTACATGGTCTTGCACTGCGATCATGAGGGCGGCAATGTCAGCGCGCATACCTGTCATTGCGTCGGCTCGGCGCTTTCCGATCCTTATTATGCGATATCTGCCGGCATGAACGGTCTGGCCGGTCCCCTGCACGGTCTGGCTAACCAGGAGTGCCTGGCGTGGGTGCTGATGGTCAAGGAAAAATTCGGCGGCGTGCCCAAGGACGAAGATTTGAAGAAATTCGCCTGGGATACGCTTAATGCCGGCAAGGTCATCCCCGGATACGGCCACGCGGTCCTGCGGATCACGGATCCGCGCTTCGACGCCTTCCGGGAATTCGGCAAGCGGGTTTGTCCGGATGATCCGGTATTTCAGATCGTGGCCAAGGTGTTTGAAATCATCCCCGGCGTACTCAAGGAACACGGCAAGGCCAAGAATCCGTGGCCGAACGTGGATGCCGCATCTGGTTCGCTCCTGCATCATTATGGCCTGGTGGAATTCGAGTACTACACGGTGCTCTTCGGGGTGTCCCGTGCGCTGGGCATGGCGGCGCAGCTGGTCATGAGCCGGGCCTGGGGTGAAGCAATTGAACGGCCGAAGTCCGTTACCACCGACTGGGTCAAGCAGACCGTGGCCAAGATGTAAATCGCCGCGGAACAAGGAGACATCCATGGTGCTCAAAGGCAAAACCTGGAAATTCGGGGATGACATATCCACGGATTTGATTTGTCCCGGACGCTATTTCCACCTGCGTTCCAACCTGCCGGAACTGGCAACCCACGTACTGGAGGATGCTGATCCTGAATTCGCCAAAAAAATGGTGAAGGGCGATTTCGTGGTCGCCGGCAGTAACTTTGGTCTGGGCAGTTCCCGGGAACACGCGCCGACCATCATCAAGCTCGCAGGTGTGTCCGCGGTCCTGGCCAAGTCATTCGCGCGGATTTTTTACCGCAACGCGATCAATGTCGGCCTGCCCCTGGTGGAATGCGACACCGATCAAATCCAAAACGGCGATGAACTGGAAGTAGACCTGGCGTTGGGGGTGATTCGGAACATAACCCGGGGCATTGAACTCAAGGCGCATCCCCTGCCCAAAGCGATGATCAACATCTTAAATGACGGCGGACTGTTGCCGCATCTGGAAAAGCACGGTAACTTCAAGCTTGATTAAACAAGGAGCGATTTGATGAAGAAGACAAAAGCCAAAGCCGCGTCCGAAAAAAAGGCTGTGGTTGATCCGATTAAAAATGCCCAGGAGCATTTTGGCAAGATCCTGGAGAAACAGATCAAGCGGATAGAAGCGGTCAAGCAGGAGCAGGAATGGATTGATTACACCAAGGTCAAACCGCTGGTTATTGGCATCCTGGGCGGCGACGGCATCGGCCCGTATATCACCGGCGAGGCCCAGCGCGTGCTGGAACTTCTGCTCAAGGAAGAAATTGCCCAGGGCAAAGTCAAGTTCATGGTGATTGAGGATCTGACCATTGAAAAACGCGTGGAAGTCATGAAGCCGATTCCGGATCATGTGCTGTCAGCGATCAAAAAGTGCCACGTGACCCTCAAGGGGCCGACGACCACCCCCAAAAAAGGCGATCCCTGGCCAAACATTGAAAGCGCCAATGTCGCCATTCGCAAGGAACTTGACCTGTTTGCTAATGTCCGGCCCGTGCGCGTGCCGGCGCAGGGCCTGGACTGGATGTTTTTCCGGGAAAACACCGAGGATCTCTACGCGCTTGGTCCGTATGGCATTGAAGTGACTCCGGATATCGCAATTGATTTCAAGCTCATTTCTAAACCGGGCAGCGACCGGATAATCCGACTGGCATTTGAATACGCCAGGAAAAATAACAAAAAACGCGTTACCGCTGTCACCAAGGCCAACGTGGTGAAAACAACCGACGGTATGTTCCTGAAGACTTTTTACGAGATCGCGAAAGAATATCCGGACATCACGGCGGATGATTGGTTCATTGACATCATGACCGCCAAGCTCGTCGATGTCAAACGCCGCACTGAATTCAAAGTCATGGTATTGCCCAATCTCTACGGCGACATTCTCACCGACGAGGCCGCGGAGTTCCAGGGCGGCGTGGGCACGGCCGGCAGTGCGAACATCGGTAAACGTTATGCCATGTTCGAAGCGATTCACGGCAGCGCGCCCAGAATGGTTCAGGAAGGCCGTGCCCAGTACGCGGATCCCTCAAGCGTTACCCGGGCCGCGGCCATGCTGCTCAACCATGTCGGCTATCCCCAGCTCGGCAGTAAACTGGAGATGGCGCTCGATATCTGCGGTCAGTTCGAGAAAAAACTGGTTATCTCCGGCCGCAACACTGGCGCCACCGGCCGCGATTTCTGCAATTATGTGCTGGAAACCGTAGCCGATCCAAACCTGGAAAAACGCTGGCAGGAATACACCGCAAAGAAATAATACGCCGATAAAGGTGTGAATCCGGGAGGCCGGTTCCGGCCTCCCGGATTTTTTCGATATGATTTTGTGTTGACTTTGAACTGACGCTGGATAAAATAGCATGATGGAGATCAGGAAATATACTGATAAGGATCACGCTTCGTGGGAAAAATTTATCACCGAAGCCAACAACGGCACGATTTTCCACTATTTGAAATTTTTAAGTTACCATCCCCCGGAACGTTTTCACAGTTATCATCTCCTGATCCGGGAAAAAGGTAATCTGGTCGGAGTTTTTCCGGCGGTCAGCGAAGGCCAAACTATCATTTCCCACAAAGGTGCTTCCTATGGCGGCCTGGTTTTAAAAGCCGGTCTGGGGATTCACGAAATCTGCTTGATCGCAGAGCAGCTGGTGCAATATGTGCAGAATCAGGGTTACCAGAGGATCGTGATAACCCAACCGCCCTTGATCTACTACCGCCAACCGGATCAGTACATCGATTTTGCCCTGCAGCGGGTGGGCTTTCGCTACCGGAAACGTGAAATCACCGCCGTGATTCCGCTGGATCAGGCCGATCCGCTGGATATTTTTCACGCGGACGCGCGGCGCTCGGTGAAAAAATCAGTCCGCGAGGGAGTGCAGGTAAAAATTTCCGATGATCTTGCCGGTTATTATGAAATCCTCCGGCACAATCTGGGCATGCGGCACAACGTGACGCCGACGCACACGTTGTCGGAAATCCAGAAACTTAAAAACCTCTTTCCAAATGATATCATGCTGTTTACCGCTTATCTCAAAGGAAAAATGCTCGGCGGCATCCTGCTCTTCGCAGCCAATCCCAGGGTGCTTTTGGCGTTTTACATCAGCCATGATGATCAATATCAATCTTACCGGCCGGTCAACCGGCTATTCTATGAAGTGCTGCGCTGGGGCCGCTTAAAAGGCTATAAGTATTTTGATCTCGGTACGTTCACGCTGAACATGGAGCCCAACTGGGGCTTGGCCCGGTTCAAGGAAAATTCCGGCGCCCGTGGTTACTTAAGGGACACCTACGAGCTGGACCTGTAGGCATATAATCTGCCGATCAATAATTACCAGGAAGCCTACCGGCATCCGGAAGTTATATGGCGAAGGAAAAAACACTCATCACGCTTAGCCATGGTTCGGGCAGCGGGCCCGCCGGCCGGCTGGTCCGAGAAGTCATCCTGAAATATTTCCGCGATCTAATTCTGGCTCGGCTGGAAGACGCCGCTGAGGTTCTGCTCGGCCGCGGCTCGGTCGCGTTCACGACCGATTCGTATGTCGTGGATCCGATTTTCTTTCCCGGCGGTGATATCGGCCGGCTGGCGGTCTGCGGCACGGTCAATGACCTGGCCATGAAAGGCGCCCGCGCACGTTATATTTCTGTCGCGCTCATCATCGAGGAAGGGTTTGCCATCGCCGATCTCGAAAAGATCTTGAAGTCCGCTGCCCGGGCCGCCCGGGAAGCGGGAATAAAAATCGTCAGCGGTGATACCAAGGTCGTACCCCGCGGCAAGGCCGATCGGATCTTTATCACGACCAGTGGTATCGGCGAAATCCGGTTGCCGGTCCGGCGCGAACGTATCCGGCCCGCCGATGAAGTCATTGTCAGCGGCACGATCGGAGACCATGGCATCGCCGTACTCAACGCGCGCTTGAAGCTGGGTCTGCATTCTAACATAAAAAGCGACACCGCGCCCCTGAACCGTTTAGCCGGTCGTCTGCATAGCCTGGGACGGGCTATCCGGTTCCTGCGTGATCCGACCCGGGGCGGCCTGGCTTCGGTTTTAAATGAAGCCGCGGAGGGCATGGCGTGGGGAGTGATCATCGACGAACGCGCGGTGCCGGTCCGGCCGGCCGTCCGCGGTGCCTGCGAGATGCTTGGTTTGGATCCACTTTACATCGCCAACGAAGGAAAATTTCTGGCAGTCGTGGACCGACGTTTTTCGGATAAAACCCTGCAGCTGTTGAAAAACGATCCCCGGGGCCGCAATGCCCGCGTCATCGGCCGTATTGTTCGGCAACCGCGCGGCGTTTGGCTCAAAACCGCCATCGGCGGACTGCGTCCGTTGATCATGCCCGAAGCCGAAGGCCTGCCGAGAATATGCTGATCGCACATCAGGCGGTCAGTCGATCCGGCAATCAGGATGGCCGGGAGGCAGGCGTTTAAATTCCCAGCCAGCGCCGGATGTTTATCTGATCGCTGAATATGTTGACAGATAACGGTCACCGGTTATAATTTCACCGCCATGTCGGTCTTAAACGACCAGGAATACTTTATGCGTGAAGCACTGGCTCTGGCCGCGCAGGGCTGGGGCCGAACCGGCGTGAATCCTCTGGTGGGTTCGGTCGTGGTCAACCGCGGCCGAATCCTCGGCCGGGGTTATCACCGCCGGCTGGGCGAAGCCCACGCCGAGACTATGGCTCTATGCGAAGCTGGTCGTCGTGCCCGGGGTGCGACTCTTTTTGTCAACCTGGAACCATGCTGCGTTTGCGGTCGCACGCCGCCCTGCGTAGATGTTATTACCCGCCATGGCGTCAGGGCCGTTTGTGTTGCCATGACCGATCCGAATCCTCAAGTAAACGGCCAGGGCATCGAAGCGCTGAAAGCGCGGCAGATTGCGGTCCGCGTCGGTCTGCTGGCCGAGGTAGCGGTCAACCTGAACCGGGCCTACTGCAAGTACATCACGCAAAAGATACCGTATGTCATCATTAAGCTCGCGGCCACCCGCGACGGCATTATCACGCCCCGACCCGGTCAGGGGCGTTACATCACTAGTATCCAGGCGCGGCGCTGGACTCATGCCCTGCGCAGCCAGGTTGATGCCGTGATGATTGGAATTAAGACCGTGTTAACCGATGATCCACTGCTGACCGACCGTCTGGTCGGACGCCATGATCCGGCCCGGATCGTCATCGATCCCCATCTCAAGATTCCGCTCAACGCTCAGTTCTTAAATCCTGGATCCCGCCGGATTGTCGTCACCAGCTCGCAAAGCGATCCTCAGAAGGCAGCGCGTCTGCAGGATCTCGGCGCTGAGCTGATTCGGTTTGATAGTTCATATTTTCCCTTAAAGAAAATCATTGCCCGCCTCGCCGACCTGGAAATCGGCTCCGTGCTGATTGAAGGCGGAGCCGTGCTTTTTGCCCAGGCGTACGCGGAAAACATATATGACGAGATTTATCTTTTTGAAGCACCCGTGATTTACGGTGCCGGCATCCGGTTGAACGATGAAATCAATTGTATCAAAGCCATGCCGAATTGCGAGGCAACAGCCCTCGGAGAGGATACGGTTTACCATGTTTACCGGGATCATTGAGGATCAGGGTATAATCCGCCGCATCGTTCCGGGCCAGACCAGGACCCTGGTCATTCATTCAGCTCTGGACTGCCAGGTTGGAGACAGCATCGCGGTTAACGGTATTTGCCTGACCGTGACCCAGGCTGGGAAGAAAGAATTTTCGGTGGAAGCGATGATCCAGACGCGGGATATGACCACCTTGCCTTTATGGCAGGCCGGAG
>CBFGIH010000091.1:0-253 GCA_965648775.1 Caldifarciminota bacterium
CATGAAATGCCCGAAATGCGGACTCGATATCACTAATCCCATGAATTACTGCCCGCGCTGCGGTGCTTTTATCAGCAGCCCAACCAGCCGACCGTATGACGCGGCCACCCTGACCTTTCTACGCGCCGACCTGCATGAATTCACCAAGCTCAGCGAAGCGCTGCAAGCAGAAGAAATCATGAATTATTTAAACTCCGTCTTCGATCAATTTCGGCAAATCATCGAATCTTACAAGGGCAGCATCTATCAGGTC
>CBFGIH010000091.1:263-6077 GCA_965648775.1 Caldifarciminota bacterium
CGACGAAGTCGTCGCCCTCTTCGGGTACCGCAAGGAGGCGGGCTTCGCGCCACATATGGCGCTTTTTGCTGCCGAAGAAATGTTTAAACGACTGATGGACACCAATGTCCGGCACTTGATCCCCTATGAAGTTGGACTCAAGATCGGCATCGAATCGGACAACGCCTTTATCTTTAATCTGGAACGGGGCCTTCACCACTCCTTCATCATCAGCGAGGGTTTCAAGAAAACCCAGCTTTTACAGAAAAACGCGGAAAACAACACCGTGCTGGTCGGAGATAATCTGTACCATATCACCAAATCATTCTTCGCCTTTCACGACGCGGGTGAAATTGTGGACCAGCGGCTAACCATCGCTGCCCATGAAATCCGTTTCAAAGGAAAAGCCTGATGTACGCCTCCGCCCGCGATTTTAACACGGAATTCATCAAGCAGATCGGTCTGGGCGCTAACATCTGCCGGACCTATCCCAAAGGGCATCCGTCTCTGCTGCCGATCATTCAACGCCTCAAAGTGCTCATCAAAGAAGTGCCGTTGGAAAAAGAAGCCCTTTCCCTGGTCGTGGTCGAGGATGTGATTATGATCGACGAGGACCGCTTTGACGCCCGGCGTTTGCCTATGGTGAAAAGTCTTGTCGATCGCTTCAATCAACTGAACATTCAAAGCATCACTTTTCATGTTGACCTTTCCGACAACGACCTGCGCGAGTTCTTCACCGCCCTCGCGGCGACGCCGGCGGAGATCGCGGACTACGGCGATATCATCGCGCTCATGAAAGCCCGGGGCATTGTCGGGATCAAGATCAACAAGCTGAAAGTCGGCGTCATCTCTTCGGACACGGAGGCCCGCGAGTTCAACTGGGCTTCTTTCCTGGACAACATCGGCGGCAGCGGCGGGGTGGTCATGAGCGATGAACAGCGCATGCAGGAAATGACCACCTTTCTGGCCGGGCTCGGGATCAGCGGTGGTGAACCGGCCAATATCCAGACCGACCGGATCGTCGGCGGCCTCGAAAAACTCGCCCTCATGATCGCTGACCAGTACGGCGATGAACGCTGGGATGAATATTCACTGGTGTTTTCCCGGATCCTCAGCGTCCTCTCACCCACAATCCGGAAAAACATCATCAAGTACAAGACGGAAAATAAAAAACTGGCCGTCCTGTTTAAATCCCTGATTCCGACCATGAGCGATGAGGATATCGTGGACATGGTGTCGGTGAAAGCCAAGG
Source organism: Caldifarciminota bacterium (assembly GCA_965648775.1). Classification (GTDB taxonomy): domain Bacteria; phylum Hydrothermota; class Tepidihabitantia; order SM23-42; family JAOAFX01; genus CBFGIH01. Next base: position 1,495 of record CBFGIH010000091.1, read on the forward strand.
AAAAAAAGGCCAACACCGAAGATGAGATCGTTGATATTCTCAAAAACGTTACCGGCACGCGCCTGCCCGATATCCTCTCAACCCTGCGTATGAATGTGCCTGAATTGAACTTTGAAAAAATTGTCAGTCGTTTGATGACCGAAATGAAAACGACCCGGGGCGCTAAGGAAACTGATAAATTCGTCGCGCGTGATCTCGAGGTCAAGCTGCGCGCCCATTTCCCCAAACTCCGCGATCCATCACAAGAAGAACGGGTTAAGGCCATTGACCAGGTGATGGCCCTCGCGCCCGCCATTTTCAAGGTCAAAAACTGGGATCTGATGCGCTTGCTCGTTGACCGCCTTGATACCATGGCAGATGCCGAAACCAACATCCAGACCTTCCAGCGTGTGGCCAGCGCGCTTGCCGACCTATACCGACAGGCGGTGGCGGAGAAAGTGGACGACATGATCCAATTTGTCTCCAAAAAATTTGGGAAACACCTGATGCGCAAGGAGCAAGCGCTGATTGAGCGCAAGAAAATCATTATCCGTACCATTGCCGAAATCAAGGATCAGAATTACGTTTCAGAGATGATTTCTTTGCTCTGGGAGCCGGGAACCTTCGCCGAAGCCCGTGAAGCCCTGATCGCTTTCTCGGAATTCTCCGAGCCGATCTTGATTGACACGCTGCGCGAACTGGATGACCGCTCAATCCGGATGAAAATCCTGGACATTTTGGTACGCATCGGCGAAAAAGGTCTGCCGGAAATCCGCAAGATGCTGGATTCGCCCGAATGGTATGTCCGGCGCAACGGCATCTGGCTCATGGGCGAAATCAAATCGGCCGCCGCCATTGATGACCTGGCGCGGCTAATCAATGATCCTGAAATGAGAGTTCAAACCGAAGTGATCGAGGCGCTGAACAAAATCGGCACGGCCGAGGCGCGTGCCTATCTCCGCCAGGCCCTCAACAGCAATTACCGACAGGTAATCATCACCGCCATGAAATACTGCGAGCCGGATGATGCGCGGCGCAAGATCGGCGAGGTGTTAACCTGGCTCCGGGCGCGCAAGGGCGTGCCGGACGAAAAAGAAGAAAGATTCCGGCAAAGCGTGATCGAAGTGCTCGCGCCCATTGCTGACGATACCGCCCTGCCCGTTTTCAACGAAATTCTCAACGAGCGTTCTTTGTTCAAGGGCGATCTGCTCCTGCCCACCAAGCAGGCGGTCCTTAACGCCTATATCCGGATGAACACACCCAATGCCCGGTTAGCCCTGCAGGATGCAGCCCGGCACCGGGACGATAACGTCGCGGGTATGGCCCAGGAATTGATCCGGCGGCAGGAGTCGAACAAACCACAAAACGAACAACCTCAGGCATAATTACTCCTCATAATATACTGACCTTATATACTGACCTTTACCTTGCCGGAAATACACCTCCGCTCAATCCCGCCTACCGAAGAACTTCGCTCTTCGTGAGCGGCTCATAAATTGGAAGGAATTTTTTCCTTTTTTTGTTCAGAAAATTATGGCCGGCGCGGCGCGATTGCACCGTCGTCGCTAATGCGCGGACAGGAATTAGGAAAATCCTCTTCCGAAAGCCGTTTAATCAATCGGCTGGCCCGTTGGAGCGTATCAAGCGCCAGGTACTGGCCCGGTGTTTGCAGGCCGGAATAAATCCGGCCGCGGACCAGGGCGCCGGTCGAGTCGAGCACGGCTTCCAGGATCGGTGCATAACGGCGTTCCGCGTCCAGGTTGAAACCGGCCCAGGTGCAAAAATTACCCAGACTGTAAGCGATCAGCCGGTTTCGGTATAATTCCATGGCCCGCGGCACGTGCGGACCGTGACCCCAGACCAGATCAGCGCCGCTGTCCACCACGGCGCGGCTGAACTTGACAACGTTACCGCGCGGCCAACCCAGAAAGTATTCAAACGAATCCGGTGTGTGCAGATAATTAACACCCTCCCCGCCGCCGTGCAGGGACACGATGACATAATCATTGCTCTGCGCTAAATTGGCTACGATCCGCTGGGCAGCGGGGATGTCAAAATATGAGTTGGCGCCGGCGCTGAAAGAAAAAGAAACAATCGCGATCGTTTTGCCTCTTACGGTCAAACGGCCGATCCGGCCACCAGGGCCGCCCCAGGCCAGGCCATTGGCCTCCAGGCACAGAATCGTGGTGTCCCGACCGGCTGCACCAAAGTCATCTAAGTGATTATTCGCGAGATTGAGAAAATCAAATCCGGCCCGGCGCAGGTTCCGGGCATATGACGGCGGCGTGCGGAAGGCGTAGGAACGACCTTCCTGCAGAATTTTGGTGCAGGTTCCGCCGTTTAAGAGCGGCCCTTCCAGGTTGCCCAGGGTTAAATCGCCGGCCGAGAGAACCGCGGCGGCCTGATCAAAAAGATGCTGGCCTGAATCCGGCGGCAGCCAGATTTCGGGATAAGTAGTGCCCATCATGATGTCGCCGACCGCGATTACGATCAGACTGTCCGCCGTGAGGGAAGAAAAAAATAACAGAATCGGGAAAAAAATTGCTGACGGCTTAATCAAAAATGATTGCTGAAGTGTTTATGTATTCTGCTGGATTCGTGTGTTGACCCGCCACAAAAATTTCATAATGAAGATGCGGCGACTGCGCCCGCCCGGTTTGACCAACCGTGGCAATCACCTGGCCGCGCCGGACGGAATCACCTACGGCCACCAAAATGGAATGGCAATGGGCATAGCGGCTGACCAGACCGTAGCCATGATCTATGTCCACATCCAGGCCAAGTCCCTGGTTCCAACCCGCCAGGGTCACGATGCCGTCGGCGCTGGCTTTAATGGGTGTACCTGTTGGCGCACCGATATCCACCCCATAGTGCATACGGATATCGCCCACAAAAGGATCAACCCGATAGCCGTAGCCGGACCCGATCGGGCGATCGGTCAAGGGATTAGTGGATGGAATATGGGACCACATGGTGCAGCGGTTATTGATCTGGTTTTCAATTTCATTCAAACTCTTAAGCCGCAGACGGCATTTGCCCTGGAGAATGTCAAGGTTCTGATAAATTTCGTTCAGGAGCCGGCTGCTGCGCTCGGACAAGGTTTTAAGCGACGTTTGACTCTTTATGCCGCCAATGCCCATGGACCAGACATCAGGGTGAATGTGCGTCATTTCCCAGAAGGTCCGCTGCCGGTTATCCTCGCTGATATTGTCTTCAAAATGCTCCTGTAGGCTTTGCAGCTGATTGTGAAGGACGGTCAGGCGTCGGGTAAGAAATAGATTTTCCTCCTCTAAATTCTTTAATTCCAAGCGGGACAGATTCTGCCGGGTATTGATGAAGAGCAGAGCAAGAGTCATCAGGACCATAAAAACCAGCACGCCGGCCAGGCCGCGCAGGAAACGCGGAGAAGTTTTAATGCCGATTTTTCGGTTCTTTGTGCGGGAAAGAAATATGAGGTCGAGGGTTTCTCCCATGTTAAATTATATTCATCATACCGCAATTGTCAAGTTCTATTTTTCACTCGCCCAGGCAGTAAAACCAGCCATTACGATTACCGATATAAATCCGGCGGTTCCACACCAGGGGGGTGGATTCGAAAAATCCGTTCACGCTCAGACTATCCTGGACGACAAGCGTAAGACCCGGTTGAGAGCGGACGATAGCCAATATCCGCACTTTATCATCATAACCGACGGTCAGGATCTGATCGCCGATGATCAACGGCGTGGCGATCGCCGGGCTTAATTTTATTTTCGCTAACATTTTGGGCATCGGATAATCACGATGGTTAAAACGGACGATTCTGCCCGGCTCCAGCAGATAATGATTGACCAAATACAGATTGCCGTCCATGGCCCGGAACACAGCCAGTGAATCCCGGACCGCCACCGAGCTCACGACTCCGCCTTCCCAGTCAAAGAAACGATGGTTAACAGTCGGAAAATACCAGACCACGGCTTTCGCTGGCGGCTGGCGGGGATCAAGCTTGAACACACCGCCCGGATCATTGATATATTGCTTTTCCACCGCCACAAGCAGGCAGGAATCTTCGGTCACGGCCGGCGTGCCGTCTAAGTCCGAACCCGTATCAAACCGCCATTCAATTTCCCGGCTCCGGCGGTTGATACCATAAACATGACCTGAACCTGCGGAAACATATATCCGTTCGCCGAGCAAAACCGGCGAGGCCTCGATCACGAGGTTACCTCGGTGGCGGTAAGTATCCGCAGCTTCGTAAAGTGGAATCTCCTTTAAAATCTTCGGCTGATACAAACCGTCCTGCCAGATTTTATTTTCCGGAGCAGGGTCAATAATATACAAAATACCGTTCTCTGCTCCCAGAAAAACCACGGAATCCAAAACCAGAGCACTGGCGTCCACATCCCGGCTGTAACTTTCGGTTCCGCGGATGTTTAACTGCCATTGCTCACGACCGTCTGGATCGAGCGCGCGGAAACTGGTCACCAATACGCTGGTCAGGGTTTTTTCGGCGCCCATGCGGCTTCCCTGGAGGATCAAAACCCGGTTAGCATCCAGGGCCATAAGCGTGGCCGTGCCCTTGATCACATCACCGAAGTCATAGGTCCAGACGTCCGCGCCGGTCC
>CBFGIH010000092.1:0-871 GCA_965648775.1 Caldifarciminota bacterium
ATCCCTTCTTTCATGGCACCGCAGACGGTGGTCGTCAAACCCGATGAATGCCAATCAAAGCCAAGTACCGAGCCAAAAGCCTGAAACCAGAACGGATCTGATATGCGCTTTAAAAAAACGTCGGGGCCATCATATTCAATGATCAACGATTCAATGATCGCCCGGGATAAACGGACCATCTTTTCAAACAACCACCGTGGTGCCCGGCCATAGTGCAAAGGCAGATTGGCGGTCCCGGTGCGCATCGGATTAAACCGGGTTGCCGTCAGTATTCAACGACGGAGAAGATATTGTATTCTTTGAGAGTTTTGGTTCCGGGCAAATAAGACAAAATCGCTACAAACGCACAGCCGACAACCAGGCCGCCCAGCATCTCCACCATCTTGCAGGTCGCGAGCATCGTCCCCCCGGTCGCCAGGACATCATCCAGGGTCAATATTCGTTCTCCTTTTTTGATGCCGTCCTTGTGAATTTCGATGACATTTTTGCCGTATTCAAGGTCATACTCAAGCCGAATCGTTTCGGCGGGCAGTTTACCCTGCTTGCGCACCGGCACCAAACCGCAGCCTAACTCATACGCCAGCGCACCGCCAAAGATATAGCCGCGCGCTTCTACCGAGACGATCTTGTCGATTTTCACGTTTCGATATTTTTCCACGAACGCATCGATGACATAACGGAATGCCTTTGGTTCCTTGATCAGCGTCGTGATATCACGGAACATGACGCCGCGCTGCGGAAAATCCGGCACATCACGGATGTATTTCTTCAAATCCATGTTGACTCCTTGGATAGTTTAAAATCAAAATCGGACCTTGAACGACTTGAATTCGGCCGGCCGATCCGACCAATGCACATCGATTCCTGATAC
>CBFGIH010000092.1:881-2221 GCA_965648775.1 Caldifarciminota bacterium
GTCACCTTCCGCGACCACGAGCACCTGGCCATCGGGAAGATTCTGAACATAACCGTTCAAATGATACCTTTGTGCCTGCTGAACCACGAAGAAGCGATAACCAACTCCCTGCACCATTCCCTGTACTATTATCTCCGCTCTCATTTCAAGGAATATTGAACAAAGAAAAAACAACTTCTGAATAACCCGAAATTCATCAATCAGCGAGGATTTTTTGCGCCAAACTAACAGCCTCGGCGGCGGAATGAACATGATGAATGGGTGCTTTAATGCGCCAGGTGTTTATACCGATAACCGGCACCCCGAACATCAGACAATAAGCGATTTCCGATAAAGTTCCGTATCGACCGTCGATGGCAATGGCGCAAGAACAGGTACGGGCAATGATGATGTTGCGCGCTTGGTTCATGCCGGTGACAATGGGGATGTCCGTGAAGTCATTAGCCGCGCCGGCATCCACGCCCGGCAGGATGCCGATGACAAGTCCGTTTGCTTTTCGGGCACCGCGGGCAGCCGCTTCCATGACTCCGCCAAGGCCGCCATTGATCAACACGTAACCGCGACGGGCGATTAACTGCCCGGTTTCCTCAGCGATCTGAAGATTTTTTTTTGATGTTTCAGCTCCGCCGAGCACGGCAATTATCACACGCTTTCTTCTCAGCAAATTATTGCTGCGGCCTTTCGCCTGCATCTTTTCACCTGCGATATCGGGGCGGAGGGATTTGAACCCTCGACCTCATGGTCCCGAACCATGCGCGCTGAGCCGCTGCGCTACGCCCCGTCCTGCCAACTCGCTTTGCCGACGAGCGGAACAAAAGTGCACTCGAACAGTTGTTCGCGGAACAACCGTCCTCTTTGCTTCTGCACAAAATTCAACACCTGATAGCCCTGGTCGCCAACCGGGATCACCATTCGACCGTTGTCCGCAAGCTGTTTGAGCAACGGATCCGGAATATCCGGCGCTCCCGCGGTAACCATGATTGCATCAAAGGGAGCACATTCGGACCAACCCAAGGAGCCATCGCCGACCATGTAACTTATATTACCAAAACCAAGTCCCTTCAGCCGTTCTTTGGCATACCGCTGCAATTCGCTGATCCGTTCAATCGTATATACAATCTTGCAAAGGTAAGCCAGCACCGCCGTTTGATATCCGGACCCTGTGCCAATTTCCAACACATGATCCCCCGGACTCAATTCGAGCAATTCGGTCATCTTCGCTACCATGTAAGGTTGCGAGATCGTCTGCCCGCAGCCGATCGGCAAGGGATAATCGCCATAAGCTTGATGATAATAAGTTTTATCCACAAAAATATGACGGGGCACGGTTTTCATCGCTT
>CBFGIH010000092.1:2231-4009 GCA_965648775.1 Caldifarciminota bacterium
CCCGTGAATCTTTTATGCCCCGGCCGATGATCTGACGCTGAATCATATTTTCCCGTTCCTGCTTCCACTCCCGCACTTCAATCATCGGCATTATAAAATAACTATATTCGGGCAAAAGTCAAGACCAATCTATGGATGGTGATTGACTTTATAATAAAAATATACATAATTGTTTTCATATGAAAAGAGAAGAAGCCATCCTCATATTGAAGGAAAAGATGCAAAACGCCAATTTGATCAAACATTGCCTTGCAACCGAAGCCTGCTTAAAGGAATTGGCCTCTCATTTTGGAGAAAACGAAGAATTATGGGCATTAGCCGGACTTCTTCACGACATTGATTACGAAGAAACAAAAGAAGATCCATCTCGGCATGGTCTAATTGGCGCTGAATATGTCAAGGGCCTGGGTGTTCCTGGGGAAGTAGTGCAGGCGATACGAGTTCATTCTGGCCACGCTCCAGCCCATTCCCGTCTGGATTGGGCCCTTTTAGCCACTGATCCCCTGACCGGATTGATTGTCGCCGCGGCACTCATGCACCCCAGCAAGAAGCTCGCTAATCTGGACTCTGAATTTATCATGCGCCGTTATAAAGAAAAACGTTTTGCCGCCGGAGCTAATCGGGAACAAATTGCGATGTGCTCAAATTTAGGGCTTGATTTAAATGATTTCATCGACATATGTTTAAAGGGTATGAAAAATGTCGCCGAAAGTCTCGGTTTATGAAGAGAAAATTGACTTTCGAAGAGGTAATCCTTAAACTCACCCTTTTCTGGCAAAATAAAGGTTGTCTGATCTACGAGCCATATACTTCAGAAACCGGCGCCGGTACTTTTAATCCCGCCACCTTTTTAAAAATTCTTGACCCCCGACCCTGGAAAACTGCCTATTTGGATATTTCGCGTCGACCCCGTGACGGTCGCTATGGTGAAAATCCAAACCGCGTCCAGCAATTCCATCAATATCAAGTTATTATGAAACCAGCGCCAGCTGAAGTTCAACAAATTTATCTAGAATCACTGGAAGATTTGGGTTTCAAACTTGGCGAACATGAAATCCGCTTTGTCGAAGATGATTGGGAATCACCGACCCTGGGAGCCTGGGGGATCGGCTGGCAAGTCTGGCTCGATGGGCTTGAAATTACTCAGTTTACTTATTTTCAGCAGGCCGGTGGTCTCACCCTATCACAGATTCCTGTTGAGCTCACTTATGGCCTGGAAAGAATTGCGATGCACCTTCAGGATGTCCGTTCAATATTCGATCTTAAGTGGAATGATAACTTGACCTGGGGCGATGTCTACCGGGAAAATGAAGTGGAGTTTTCAAAGTATAATTTTGACCACGCCAACACCAGGCTGCTTTTCGATCTTTTCAATCAGTACGAATCCGAAGCCCAGGACCTGTTCCGGGCAAATCTCGTATTACCCGGTTACGATTACACAATAAAATGTTCACATACCTTCAACCTGCTGGAAGCACGCGGCGCGATCAGCGTGTCGGAACGAGCCAAAATGATCGGACGTGTGCGGAAGCTCGCGCGGCAGGCAGCTGAATTGTATATGCGCCGCCACCAGACAACCGGCCGGGATGAACCGCCATCGGTTCATGATTGATTTTCTGCTGGAAATTGGCTTTGAGGAATTCCCGCCATCGTACCTGCCGAAGGCGGCACAGGATCTGTCCAATCGCGTCGTTGATTTACTCGACCGCGAGAAAATATTCTACCGAACCTGCCGTATCATATATTCTTCCCGCCGGCTGGGGGTTTTGGTTCTCGGG
>CBFGIH010000092.1:4019-6044 GCA_965648775.1 Caldifarciminota bacterium
CGCAAACAGAAATCCCGGACCGTGGTTATTCAGGGACCGCCGGTGAAACTTGCTTATGATGCAGGCGGCAATCCCACCCAAGTCCTCCAGGGGTTCCTGAAAACCCACGGATTAAATACCGATTCAGTTTCCACGGTCAAAACGTCCAAAGGCGAATATATTTCAGTAAAAAAAGAAATACTGCCAAAAGAAACCGAGGATATTTTGCACCAGGGAATACCGGGGATTCTGGCGCAACTCGAATTTCCCAAAACGATGGTGTGGAATGAGTCGGGTGTTCGTTTTCCCCGACCGATCCGCTGGATCGTCGCCCTGCTTGACCGCCGTCCCCTGCGGTTCGCCTACGCGGGAGTGAAAGCCGACCGCTATTCGCGGCCGAATATCCACTTTGCTGGTTCGCCGATTCGGCTGGAAAAACCCCGCGAATATCTTGGTAAATTGCGCCACGGCGGTGTCATCGCGGATCCCAATGAACGCCGGAAAATTATTTCCCACCGGATAAAACAAGCTGCCCGCGCGACTGGTTTTGAAGCCTTAATCACTGAAGAGCTCCTTCAGGAGATCAACTGTTCGGTTGAATATCCGGATGTGGTAACCGGCGAATTTCCAGCGTTGTTTCTCAGCCTGCCGGCAGAAGTCATCATCGCCACCCTTCGGGTCAATGGTGATCTTATCTGGCTCAAGGGCAGCAATAAATTTTTATGCGTTTACAACGCTAAGAAAAAAGCTGCGGATAACATCCGCTCCGGCTACACGCAGGTAGTTGAAGCCAAAATGAAAGATGCCCATTTCTTTTACGAACACGATCTAAAAACGGGCATTTACCGCCTGCGCGAACTCACCAAAGGCATGACCTGGATGTACAATCTGGCTGATAACCGCGAGATGGGAACGATTTATGATAAATCTGTAAGATTGAAGGGTTTAGCTGGCAAAACCAGTTGGAATACCGATATTGACCAAAACGCGCTGCAACGGGCCGCCGAGCTTTGCAAGGCGGACCTGGTGTCAGAAATGGTCGGCGAAAAAGATTTCACCGACCTGCAGGGCATCATGGGCGCCTATTACGCTCGGGCCGCCGGAGAACCAGAAATTGTCGCCCAGGCGATCAAAGAACACTATTTGCCCCGGTTCGCGGGCGACATCATTCCAGAATCCCGGACAGGCGCGGCGCTGGCCATTTGCGATAAAATTGATCATGTCCTGGGTGCATTGCTGGCCACGGGCAAGCGCTCCAGTTCCAGCGATCCCCTGGCCATCCGCCGGCACGGTTACGGAGCAATTCAAATAATAGCTGCCCACCAGTTTGACATCAGTATTTTTGATATGTGCAAATTATTATTTTCATACTATTCGGATAATAAAATCACCATTCCTCCGAACATACAGGATTTATCCCTTCTTAAGGAATTCTTCGGCGAACAGATGGCTCGCTATCTGACCGAGCAGGGTTACCGTTATGATGAAATAAATAGCATCCTTGCCGGCTGGGATGGCAACGCCTACACGGGCTGCCTGCGCTGCGCCAGTCTAAAAAAATTAAGGGGCAAAGCGGATTTCGTGAAATTGGTAGTGGGGCAAAAGCGCGTCCGGAACATTCTTGAGGCGGAAAGAAAGAAAAAAACCGGACAAGCCGGCGAACGGGCCGTTGATGAAAATTTTCTGCGTGAACCAGCCGAAAAGAAACTCTTTAACCAGGGCAAAGAAGTGGCACGAATGATTGAACCGCTGCTGGCTGCAAAAAAATACGATGAAGTCCTCGCTTTGCTGCTCGGCCTGCGCGGTGATATTGACCATTTTTTCGATACAATTCTGGTGATGTGCGAGGATCCGGCTCTCCGGAGCAACCGCCTAGCCCTGGTCGATCTCATCAACCGTCTTTTTCTGCGTTTTGCTGATCTTTCGCAGATCGTCATCGAAAGCGAGAACAAATGAAACAAATTTTCTTTTGCCAGATCGGACGCACGGATATCGGCCGTGAAATTGAAGTTTACGGTTGGATCACAAAAATTCGCAATCTGGGCG
>CBFGIH010000093.1:0-6035 GCA_965648775.1 Caldifarciminota bacterium
CCAGCGAAGCGGAGATATTAAGCTGGCGCTCATCCCAGACTTCATACTGCAGGTAATAAAGCGGGACCGGCTGCACCGCGCTTAACTGCCGGTAAGAACGGTTCATTTCCTCGGTCAGCGTCGTCAGCAGCGGATCGCTGACGGCCATCAGCGGCGGGGAAATGAATAAGCAGGCAGTTGCCAGCGTGAACCATATTCTTGCCATCATAAACAAACCTCCTTCTTGGGTTAATCGGTAACCGATCGGACCAGGCCTAACTGCGTCGCCAGGGACAGGATGCCGGTCGAACCCCGCGCTTCCGCCGTCTGCATGCCGATGGCGTGCGCTGGTGCCAGGTCAACTTCATAGCGATCGCCGATCATCAGGCATTCTTCGGGCTGGGCTTTCATGACCATGAGCACGTTCTTCAGGATCGCCAGGTCGGGCTTAAGCAGATGAAATGAGTTGTAAGTGAACACATGATCAAAAATTTCGTCCAGGGTCAGCGCTTCCAGAATCCGGCGGGTCTGAATATCGCTGTTGTTGGTCAAAACCGCCAGGCGGTAATTTTTTTTCAATTCCAGGAGAAAACGCCGCAGGGTGTGATCCGGCCGAAGAAAATCCCTCGGATTGAAATAATCCGCGTTCATGCGGTGCCAGGTTTCGATATCAATACCGTAAGACAGCAACGCGAGCGTGTAGGGCACGGCATATCCTTTCTGCCGCTTCAGTTCCTCGCGCCGTTCTTCGAGCCGGCGCCGGGCAGTCTCTTCGGGAACATGAAAAACCTGGGCGTAAGTGTGGTACGCGGCCGCGGCGAATTTTTCATAGATAACCGGACTTTCATACAGGGTGCCGTCCAGGTCAAAGATGATGTATTTGATCATTTCCCTCGTCTTGGGCCGGCCGGTGCCGTGTAAGTCTGGGCGAAAAAAATGGGGGGCGGATTAATCAGGGGAAAGTTTTGAGTTGGATTAATCCGCCCCAAGCAATCAGCTTTCAGAGCGTTTCAGCAGGCGTTCCCAGATCCGATCAACTTCTGCCTGGAATTCCTTGATCAATGATTGATCCTTGGTCTTGAACAGGTGACCGAAACGCACCTGCATTTTCAGGAACTCTTCGATCGGTTTTTTCTCCTTGGGTTTAACCGTGATCCGGTACTTGCCGTTTTCGTATTCGTAGCAGGGCCAGACGCAGGTTTCCACCGCCAGTTTGGTAATTTGCACTGTCTTTTCCGGCGGGTAGCCCCACCCCAAACGGCAGGGCGCATAAATGTTGATGAACGACGGCCCTTCCGCATCAAGCGCTTTTCGAACTTTGGTCACGAGGTCGTTCCAGTAGCCGATCGTGGTCTGAGCTGCGTAAGCGGGTTCGTGGGCGATGATGATTTCGGTCAGGTTTTTGCGGGCCTGGAGCTTACCGGGCAAAACCTTGCCGGCCGGCGAGGTGGTGGTGTTGGCGCCAGTGGGCGTCGCGGAAGACCGCTGGATGCCGGTGTTCATGTAGGCTTCGTTGTTATAGCAGACATAAAGCACCCGGTTCCGGCGCTCGATCATGCCGGACAGGGATTGAAGTCCGATGTCATAAGTACCGCCGTCGCCGCCAAAGGCAATGAACCGCAGATCCTGGTTGATCTTGCCTTTTTTCTTAAAAGCCTTATAAGCTGCTTCGACGCCGGACATAGTCGCGGCGACGTTTTCAAACGCGTTATGGACATAGGGCACATTCCAGGCCGTGTAAGGGTAGATCGTGGAAATCACTTCCAGGCAGCCGGTGGCTGCGCCTACCACGATCGGATGCTGGGCCGCCATCAAAACCTGCCGGGCAATGATCGTCGCGCCGCACCCGGCGCAGGCGCGATGTCCGCCGACAAATCTCTCTTTTTGCGCGGCCAGTTCTTTTAAAGTAGCCATTATTCCCCCCTCACGCCGAAGTAGGCGATACCTTTATCGACTTTACCGGCTCGCTGGAAACGAATCATCTCGTCATAGATGCTTGCCAGTTCTTCGATGCTGATGTCTCGTCCGCCGAGTCCGTAAACATAGTTTTTAATGAGCGGATGAATATTAGTATCGTAAAGGACAGCCCGGACCTCATTGTAAAGATGGCCACCCTGTCCGGACATGGTCTCGGCGCGATCCAGGATTGCCACGGCCTTGACCCGGCTCAGCGCCTTGATGATTTGATCTTTGGGGAAGGGCCGATAAACCCGGGGCCGGATAACGCCGACCTTCTTGCCCTGCTTTCTCATCATTTCCACGGTCACCTTGGCCGTACCGCCGGTTGAACCCAGGCACAGAATCGCCACCTCCGCATCATCCATCTGGTATTCGTCCACGATCGGATAATAACGGCCAAACTTCGCGCCGAATTCCTTGTGCGCCTTTTCAATGATGGGCAGGCAGTTGTTCATGGCTTCAATTTGCGAGCGCTTGTGCTCAAAATAGTAGTCCTGCAGGTCAAGCGAACCAAACGACAGCGGCTGGTCGATGTTAAGCACAGAATTCACAATCTTGCGCTCACCCAGAAACGCGGGAACATCCTTGTCGTCCACCATCTCCACCCGTTCCATGCCGTGGCTGATGATGAAACCGTCTGTCGTCACCATGGCCGGCAGGAGCGCTTCTTCGGCCGCCTTGACCGCGATGATCGTGGAATCATACGCCTCCTGAGTATTTTCGGTGAAAATTTGCAGCCAGCCCGAATCCCGCGAGCCGAGTGAATCCGAATGGTCACAGTGGATGTTAATCGGACTGGAAAGCGCCCGGTTGACCAGGCAGATCACGATCGGCAACCGCAGACCGCCGGCGATGTAAAGAATTTCGTGCATCAAAGCCAGTCCCTGAGATGAAGTCGAGGTCATAACCCGGGCGCCCGCTGCCGACGCGCCCACGCACGCGCTGATGGCCGAATGTTCGCTTTCTGCCGGCACGAACTCCGTGGTCACTAAACCATCCGCCACGAAGGAAGCAAAAAGCTGAACGACTTCGGTCGCGGGCGTGATCGGGTAAGCCGCGACGACATCCGGATTGATCTGGCGCATGGCTTCGGCCATGGCTTCGTTTCCCGTGCGCGCGACAACTTTCATTTTTCCTCCCGGACCATAGTTATGGCCTTGACCTTGGGCGGGCATTCTTCGGCGCAAATCCCGCAGCCCTTGCAATAGCGCATATCAATGCCCTTGACCTTGCCGTTTTCCACGATGATCGCTGAATCCGGGCAGTAGACCCAGCAAAGCAGGCAGTGCGTGCATTTTTTTTCATCCCATACCGGCTTGTCGCTGCGCCAGTCGCCGGTTTCAAAATTTAAACTCGACCCGGCTTCCAGGACCAGGCCGATCGGTATTTCTTTCCACCCTTTTTTGACCTTCATTCTTTTACCTCCTCGTAAGCGCGGATGATCGCCTTGATATTGCCATCCACGACATCCGGGCGGTTGGGGAATTTATGCTCCAGCCGGCCGCGCACTGATTCCAGCATGGGCTTGAACTCCAGCAGTTTCGATACCTTGATCAGGGCGCCGAGCATGGGCGTGTTCGGCAGATCGCGTTTTAAAATTTCGCGCGAGATCATGCTGGCGTCAACCACATAGACCTTCTGACGATCTTTCACCTTCAACTGTTTGCGCATCTCAGCCGCGCTTTTCTGGGTGTTGAGCAGAATCACCCCGTCATCTGCCAGGCCTTCGGTCACGTCAATGGTTTCCAACAGGGTGGTATCGAGGACGACCACGATCTGCGGCTGCTTGATACCGCAATGCTGTAGTATCGGCACGTCGGAAATGCGGTTAAAAGCAAAAACCGGAGCACCCATACGCTCCGGTCCGTATTCCGGGAACGCTTGAATGTACTTACCGGTCTCGACGGCGGCGTCGGCGAACAAAAGCGCGGCTGTCTTTGCGCCCTGGCCGCCCCGGCCATGCCATCTTATTTCTAATAATGCCATTGGGGACTCCTTTCCACCTTTATTATACTCAAAAATAGGACATCGTCAATAAACTATTTAATTATGACTAATTTCCTTATTGTTTCGCCAACCTGCAAATAATAAACGCCGGCGCGTTCCGGCGCAAATTCAAAATTGCGGCTGGTCGCGCGTTTGAGTTCCCGGCCGCTGACATCAAAAACGCGAATTAGCTGGGCATCGGTCAACCGGACTTGAAACCAACGGCAAACCGTAGCGCTGGTTTTGGCGGGCATATTGGGTTCCTGGTCCTGATTTTCTTCATTGATGCCCACAACCGTGTTGCGCTGGATCACCCATTTATCCGGATCCACCGTGATGCCAATCGGCTCCCGGGACAGGACATACTCGAAATGCTGCGGCGACTGATCAATGGTTAAAACCAGATCCGTGTCTCCGCTGCTGTAATTGGCGCTGATCGGCAAGGGCATGTGGAACACCGGCGGGCCCACGGTCTGGGTCTGGCTCACATCCAGGATCAATCGCCAGCTGGGCGATTCATACACCTTGTTCCAGGCGACACGGTAACGCGGATAGCCATACCCGTACACCCATTCCTGGAAGAACCAATCATAATTGCCGGCCAGCCGCCGGTTCAATAAACGGTTGAGATCCGCGGTTGAAGCGTTTTGATAGGCGAACGAATCCCTGATCTCCGCCATGTAACCGAGCCAGGTCTCGTCATTGCCACACAGGTAGCGTATCATGTGCAGAATCCAGGATCCCTTGCAGTAGCTATGGCCCCATTCGTAGAGCAGATTTTCGGGCGGATCGTAAACCGAATGAGGGTTAGCGTCTTCCGCTGACAGGTAATTGGCGCGGCGCGTGGTCATCGTGTTGAGAAACGCCGTATGTCCTTCTCGGCGTTCCCGGTAAAGGGCATCGCAGTAAGTGCCAAAACCTTCGTTGATCCAGACATTGCGCCAGCCGAAGCAGGTTACCATGTCGCCCCACCACATGTGGGACATTTCGTGCGCCATGCCGTAATAATCCGGGCCGGAGGTGATCCAGGAACGGATGATGCTGGCCGTGGTCTGATGTTCCATGCCGCCGTAATAGAACGGATAGAGCACGTCCATGCCATAGCGCTCGAACGGGTAGGGACCGAAGAGCGAATCGTAGCAGGCCAGCATGTCCGTGGTCAGGTTGAACGCCTGGCGCGCGTAGCCAGAGTCCCCCGGCCAGAAATAGTACATGACCTCGACGCTGTCCCCGGAGGCGGGCACATACCAATCCGTGTACGTGCTGAAGATGCTCGACGCGAAATGAATCAGGTAGGGCGAGATCGGCCGGTCGTGCTTCCAGTGATACGTGGCCCGGCCGGAATTCACGGTCCGGCCCAGGTAGCGGCCGGTCGCGCAAACCGTGTAGGAATCGGGCACCGTGACAAATATTTCACAGCCGTTGTCCGCCTTGTCAATCATGTTGTCGTAGCAGGGCATCCAGCGCTTGGTCGAGTACGGACAGCCCAGGCTGTAAGCGATGTTGTGCAGGGAAGAATACCAAAGATAACCCAGTTCCCCGGTTGCGGTCCCGCGGTAGCCGACCTTGATGCCGAAGGAATCACCAAGGTTGTAGGCGAAGGGCAGATTGATCAGGATCGTATCACCGGTATGGCTGTAAGCTGCGGGCACGCCGTCGACCCGGATCGAGTCGACGTTCAGGCCGCCGAGCTGCAGGTCCAACTGCTGGAGATTATTCTGATTAGACCGGCAGGCGATGGTCACGCAGCCGCTGATATCGCGGCTGGACATGGGCAGGTCGACGTTGATCAGGTAATGGAGCACGTCGAACGAATGCGCCGAATCCTGCGGCAGGGTGGTGAAACCCGGCGTTGCCCGGTACTCGAAATTAGCAAATTGCGTGATTAATAAGGCCAGGAAAATGATCATGCTTTCCTCCTTCCTATTTATTTAAAATATTATGGGCATAAATAAAGAAAAATCAATATCCGCTCCTGTACACCTACGGAATGAATTTTTTAATTTAACAATTTGGGAATGGTCTAATCAATCAATATTTTACATTAATAATACCAGTTCGCGTAAAAGCACCGCGCAAAGTGAGCCCGAAGCCCAGGGCGAGGCGGCCAG
>CBFGIH010000094.1:0-6027 GCA_965648775.1 Caldifarciminota bacterium
AACTGTTTTTGTGCCGTAGGCCATGCTTACGTCCTGCAGGGCGATCAACTGGGGACTGAAAACTGCGGCCGCCGGAAAATGAACCGTAATTTTTCTGCGCGCCGGCGGCACCTGGATGATTTCCATCCGCGCCAGCTGCTTTTCGCGGCTCTTAACCACGCCGATCCGCTTCTTGTTGGCTTTGTTGCGGGCGATGAAGTCCTTGAGGTCTTCGATTTCCCGTTGTTGAATTTTTGCCTGTTCTTTGATTCTTTCCCGCTCGCGCCGGGATTCGATCAGGTAACCGCTGTAATCAGAACGGTAGCGACGGAAACCGGTGAAATCGATTTCCCAAATGCCGCTGGTGCCTTCTTCGGTGCGGAGGATTTTATCCAGGAAAAACCGGTCGTGGGAGACCACGACCATGGCGCCGGCAAAGGTGGTCAGGTAGTTTTCTAGCCATTCAATCGATTCAATATCCAGATGATTGGTCGGTTCATCGAGCAGAAGCAAATTGGGGCGATTCAAAAGCAGCCGTGCCAGCACGGCCCGCATCTGCCAGCCGCTGGAAAATTTCTGAACCGGCTGGTCAAAGTCATCAGGATTGAAACCGAGCCCGACCAGCACCTTATGGGCTTCGGTCTCATAGTCATAACCGCCGATCCGGGCAAAGTCATCCTGAGCCGATTCGTATTCCAGCAGGATCTCACGGGCGTGGGGGTTGGCGGCGATCCGGGCTTCGATGTCGGCCAGCACCGTCAGGTGGCGGTGATAATCTTTTAAAACCTCCTGCCGCAGCGAGTGCCCCTTGATTACCAGTTCCTCCTGCGGCAGGTAGCCGATCTGCAGATCGCTGCGCCGGGTAACCAGGCCGCGGCTGGGCGAGAGTTCGCCGGCCAGGATCCGCAGGAACGTAGTTTTGCCGGCTCCGTTGCCGCCGACGAGACCATAGCGGTCATGAGGATTAATATTAAGGGTTACCCCGGAAAAAAGAGTTCGTTCGCCGATGGTGTATTCGACGTCGCTGAGGCCGAGCACGGCGTCGTTATGCTCCGAGGGCCGCTTTGATTTTTAAGGTGATGGCCTGAAGGTCGTCAATCTTAACCCGGCTGCGGATGCGGTTTAAGATCTCCGGCGGTAAACGGGTAAACACGCTGGCTTTTATTTCCCCGGCGGTTTTTTGCTGTTCCTGGTCCTCGATGCCCTGTTTTTCCAGAAAACCGATGATTTCCGCGGCGAGTTCGGGTTGATTTTTTTTCTGCAGCAGGTCGGCCAGGCCGATCAACGATTGCGTCACATATGAATTTTCGTTTTGGGCGGTCGCGGTGGTTAATGATTCCAGATAAAAGCGGCCCGCGGCGTCGTAGTCCTGCATGAGCAGATAGGCGTTGCTCAGATTGCAAAGCGGCATGGTTACATTTTTCGTATCGTCCATGGCGCGGTAATGGGCGACGCTTTCCTCCAGAAGTTTAACCGCATCCTGATAACGGCCCTGGCTGGTCGCCAGGGTGCCCAAATTATTCAGGGAGACGGCGATGCCCGATCGGTCACCGATCTGCCGGCGCAGGGCCAGGCCTTCTTCATAGTGCTGGCGCGCCCGCTCCAAATCACCCATTTCCCGGTAAATGAAACCGAGGTTATGACAGGTGTTGGCAATGCCCACTTTGTCATCAACTTTGCGGTCGTACTCCATGCTTTCCAACGTTAGCCGGAGAGCCTGTTCGTAATTGCCTTGTTCATGATCCAGCAAAGCCGTGTTGCCGAGGGCATTGGCGATGCCTTTTTCAAAACCGATCTCACGGCTTAACTTAAGGCTTTCTGCATACAATTTTCGGGCCAGATCAAACTGCCGGCGTCGGTAGGCGACGACGCCCAGATTATTCATGATGCCCAAAATCCCTTTTTTATTGTTGAGGCTCCGGAAATGTTTGAGACATTCCTCGTAGATCTTCTGGGCGGCGTCAAAATTGCTCTGCAGGTTGTTCAAATTGCCGAGCGTGTGCAGGGCGTAGGCGGTTTCCTCAATGTTGTGTGCGTTCCGGAAAACGTTCAGGCTGTCTTCCAGCAGCGATCGGGCCTGGTTGAAGTTGCCCAGCTGATAAAGAAAAATCGCCCAGCGGCTCTGCGCCCGGGCATGAAGATTAACCGGTCTTGGTTCGGCTGCAGCCACGGCGCGGACAATCTGGTTGAAGACTTTTTCGCCCTCGTGCAGGAGACCGCGGGCCTGGGCATAAAGCGCATAACCGCCGATGAAGGCATCGATGTCCTCATACTGGTGGTGGGCAATGGCCAGCTCCAGCGCGGCCCGCAGATTGACGAGTTCGTTTGTAATTTCGTCCAGCACCGCTTTGGGCATGGTCTGCTGTAGCTGGTCTTCGCGTTCTTTCAAAAACCGAGCGTAATAGCCGATGAAACGTTTTTCAATGTTTTCGTACGGCAGTTTTTGCTGACGGATCTTTTCCTGGGCAAAAGGCCGTAGAATATCCACCAGTTCGTAACGGCCGGCGGGATTTTTCCTGAGCAGGGATTTGTCCACTAATCCCGCCAGCACGGTCAGGTTGGTGTCGGTGATCTGCTCGGCGGCGGCGCGCGTAAAATCGCCGCGGAAGATGGAAAGTTTCACGAGGGCCTGCTGCTCGGCGGGTGAAAGCAGATTCCAGGAATATTCAAAGACCGCCCGCAGGCTGCGATGCCGTTCGGGCACATCGCGCATCGTTGTGACCAAAAAATCAAGGTTCTTTTCTATCTCCTGGCAGATCTCGCGCGAAGTGAGTGTGCGCAGCCAGGAGGAAGCCAGTTCAATGCCCAGCGGCATGCCGGCGACTAATTGGCAGATGCGAACCACATACTGCTTTTCCTCCGTATCCATGGCTAAGTGGGCATTGATGCGCTGAGCGTTGTAAAGGAACAATTGCACGGCGCCAAAGCCTTCCACGTTGATATCGTCTCCGGACGGCACGGGCATGCCGTTCACCTGCATCACCCATTCGCCCTTGAGGTTGAGCAGTTCCCGGGAAGTGACCATGATTTTTATCCGGGGCGCATTTTTCAGAATTTCCGCGATCAGGGAGGCACCCTCCACCATATGCTCAAAATTGTCCATCACGAGCAGCATCTCTTTTTCCCGCAGGAAATTGAGCAGCTGCTCTTTTTCCGCCTGCCGGCTGTAGAAATTGAAATGCAAAACCGCGGCAATGGCGGAAACAAGATACTCTGCCGAACTTAACGGCGCGAGGGCGATCAGGTGAACACCATCCTCGAAATTTTCTATACGCTCGGCCGCCGCCTGCAGCGCCAGCCGGGTTTTACCGATGCCGCCCGGTCCGATCAACGTCAGCAGCCGGCAGCCCGGGTTCTCCAGTAGTTTTATCGTTTCCGCCAATTCCTTTTCCCGGCCCAAAAAGGGCGTGGCTTGAATAGGCAGATTATGGGGACGGGAGGAAAGCGATCTGAGCGGCGGGAACTCCCGCAAAGGCAGCGAGGGGTGGACCAGACCGTAGATAAGTTGAGGTTCGGTCAGGTCTTTGAGCAAGTGCGAACCCAGATCGATCAGGGTCGCGCCAGCCGGCAGTTTGGCGGCCAGCTGGGCTTCCGCGGTCAGAATGATCTGACCACCCCAGGCTACGGCCATGACCCGGGCAGTTCGGTTTACCACGGGCCCGAAATAGTCATCACCGCGTTTTTCTGCGCAGCCCGCATGCAGACCGATCCGCACCCGCAGATCACCGATTTCTTCCCAGGACTGAGATTGGAAGTCCTGCTGGATGTCCAGGGCGCAGCCAAACGGATCGCCCGCCTCAAAAACCGCGAAAATCCCATCGCCCGTATGCTTGATGATTTTACCACCGCATGCCGCGATGTGCTTTTTGAAAATCTCATCGTGGCGGGCGAGGGCCTTTTTCATGGCATCCGGATATTGCTCCCATTTTTGGGTGGAACTTTCAATGTCGCTGAACAAAAAGACCGACATGGATTAATTGTAACCAGAAGCAAAGAGGTGTCAACCCTGTGATGATTCTTAGGCCGTGCCAATCGGCGCGGTTGTGCGGGGAAAAAGCGTATCTTGCGGAATTAAATTACTTTAAGAAATGGATCTTTAGCCGGTTTTTTAATTCGGCCAGCCCGGTTTTTTTTACCGCGGAGACAAATAGGGCATCTGGATGTCTTGCCCGCAGGCGGGCCATTTCTTCAGGAAAGAGCCGATCCGTTTTGTTGAAAACTAAAAGCTGTGGTTTATCTTGCGCCTGGATTTCCTCCAGTACCTGATTCACGGTTTCGATCCGGGATTCCCACGCTTCATCCGTTGCGTCCACCAGATGCAGAAGCAGGTCGGCGTCCCGCACTTCGGCGAGGGTGGCGTGGAATGAAGCAATGAGATGGTGGGGTAGTTTTTTTAAAAATCCGACCGTGTCGCTGATGAGCATTCGGATTTGGGGTGGTATGAAAAGAATAGAGGTAGTGGAGTCGAGCGTGGAAAAGAGGTAATCCGCAGTCAGGAGACGGGCTTTGGTCAGGACATTGACCAGCGTCGATTTGCCGGCATTGGTGTATCCGACTACGGCAATGCGGGGCAGGCCGCTGCGGCCCTTGCGTTGAACGGCTTTGGAGCGTTCGACCTTTTTCAATTCTTCTTTTAATACGCTGATGCGGTAATTGATGCGCCGGCGGTCAACCTCAAGTTTTTTCTCACCCGGTCCCCGGGTGCCGATGCCGCCGCCCAGCCGGGAGAGCGCCGGATTCATGCGCACCAGCCGGGAACGCCGGTACTCCAGCTGGGCCAGCTCGACCTGCAGCTTGGATTCTCGCGTCCGGGCATGCTGGGCAAAGATGTCCAAAATTAACATGGTCCGGTCAATCACGCGGCGTCGGATAATGTTTTCCAGGTTGCGGATTTGTGCCGCGGTCAGTTCCGCGTCAAAGATGAATAGGTCAATATCATATTCTTCTGCCAGGTGGTGCAGTTCCTGGGCTTTGCCCGCACCGATCAGGGTGGCCGGGTTATAAGCCGGCCTCATCTGAATAAAACTTTCAATCACCTGACCGCCCGCCGTGACAGTTAAGTGAGCAAGCTCTTCCAGCGATTGGGCGATTCGCCAGCGCTGGGCGGTTTGGTCGCCGACCCCGATCAAGATGGTGCGTTCTCCCGGCGCCTTCATCATTTAAAAGAGAGCAGAAGGCAAATCAAGGACGGCGGGGGCGCTGGCTGAGGAAAACGAAAAATATCCGGCGCAGCATGGTCAGGATCGTGCCGGCGGCGAGCAGAATCAAGAAATAAGGCATGATCCTCGGTCCGAAGACAGAACCAATAATCAGCAAGACAATGCGGGTCAAGCGCTCGAAAATGCCGACCGCTGCGGTCATGCCCAGTCCCTCGGCTCGCGCCCGTGTGTAACTGACCATGAGCGAACCGAAAAGTGCGGCCAGGATCCAGACTAAGACCCAGTCCGCACGATGGTAATAAAAAATAAAAAGCCCCAGATAAATGATGAATTCATTAACCCGGTCAATAGTGGAATCCAAATAGCCGCCAATTTTGGTGACCTGGTTGGTTTTTCGGGCGATGGCACCGTCAAAAGTATCAAAGATGCCGCAGAGAAAGAAGAAAAGCGCGGCCAGCCGAAAATGACCGCGGGCATAGAAGAAACCAGCGGCTGCCGCCGGAATGATGGTGGACAGGGTGATCGCGGTGGGGTGAATTCGCAGGTGGATCAGCTGATCGACCAGCGGCGATAGCAGATGCTGACGCAGTAATTCTTTGATTTTATTCATCGGCGCCGGCGATGATAAGAATAATCTCGCCTCGGCTTTTTTCCGGGAGCGCTTTCACGCGGGAAATCGGCCCACGCCGGAATTCTTCAAAAACCTTGGTCATTTCCCGCACGATAACGATTTCGCGGTCGCCGAGCGCCGCCGCCAGTTCATCCAGCAGGCGGCCAAGACGATGAGGAGATTCAAAAATCACCACGGTCCGGCATTCATGCCTTAGAAGTTCCAGGCGGCGGCGCCGGGCGCCGGGTTTTTTTGGAAGAAAACCCTCAAAAACAAAAC
>CBFGIH010000095.1:0-5978 GCA_965648775.1 Caldifarciminota bacterium
CCTGGCGATCGCCATCCTGGAACTGCTGGTTTTTGTATTTGGGATCATCCGGCCTTAAATTTCAATATAACCTATATAACCCTTGACTTTTCTTCCGAAATGTGGATAATATTAATTAATTAAAGGAGAAAGCATAAAATGGCTTTATTGAAAGAAAAAAAGCAGGAGTTGATCCAGACCTACCGAATGCACGAGTACGACACCGGTTCGCCGGAAGTGCAGATCGCGATTTTAAGCGAGCGAATCAAGAATTTAACCGAACACCTCAAGCAGTTTCCTAAAGACAAGCATTCCCGGCAGGGGCTGATCAAGATGGTCAATGACCGCCGGCGCCACCTTAATTACCTGATGCGCAAGGACCGCGCCCGTTATTCAAAGATCGTCGATTCCCTGAATTTAAGGAAGTAACAGTTGCATTCCATTGTTGAACTGCCGCTGGGCGACAAAGTCCTGCGCCTGGAAAGCGGTCGTCTGGCCAAACAGGCCGACGGCGCCGTGCTTGTTTCCTACGGCGATACCATGGTTTTAACCTGCGTAACCTTTGCCCCCGAGGCGGGCGAAGAAACCGATTTTCTGCCCATGACAGTTGAATACCGTGAGTTGTTCTTTGCTGCGGGCAAGATCCCGGGTGGATTCATCAAACGCGAAACACGGTTGTCAGATCCGGAGATCCTGGCGTCCCGGCTCATTGACCGTCCCATCCGTCCTCTGTTTCCGGACAATTTTCACAATGAGGTGCAGATCATTGCCAATGTGCTTTCCTCGGACGCCGAGCACGAAGCCGATATTCTCGGCATCACCGGCGCTTCCACCGCGCTTTTACTTTCCGAACTGCCTTTTACCACGCCGATTGCGGGCGTAAGGATCGGACTGAAAGATCAGCAGTATCTCATCAATCCCACCCTCGTCCAGCAGGATGAATGTTCGCTGGTTCTAGTCGTGGTCGGCACCCGGGATTCCATAATCATGATTGAAGGCGGCGGCCGTGAAGTGTCCGAAGCAGAAGTGGCCGGCGCGATCCAGGCGGCCCAGCCCGAAATCCGGCGGATTATTGAAATCCAGGAAGCAATTCGGGATAAGATCGGCAAAACCAAGGCGCCCCTGGAGAAGCCTTTTGTCGACGAAGCGCTCAGCGTCGAGATCCGTGCGGCTTTAGCTCTGGACCTGGATCAAATTTTCGCCCTGAGAGAAAAACAGGCGCGGGAAGAAGCCAAAAGCCAGTTGATCAAGAACCTGGCAGAAAAAATGGCGGACCGGGGTGAAATCATCAAGAAGAAAATCCAGTGGGTCGCAGACGACATGATTCGCAGTAAAATGCGGCAGATGATTCTGACCGAGAAAAAGCGGTTGGACGGCCGGGGCTTAAATGAAATCCGGCCGGTGTCCTGCGAGGTGGGTATTTTACCCCGCACACATGGTTCCGCGATTTTCGCCCGCGGTCAAACCCAGAGCCTGGCCGTCACGACCCTTGGCACGGCGAGCGATGAACAACGGGTGGACGCCATTTATGGCGAGGAATCGAAAAGCTTCATGCTGCATTATTCGTTTCCGCCCTATTCGGTCGGTGAAGTCCGACCCATGCGCGGCCCCAGCCGCCGCGAGGTTGGTCACGGCGCCCTGGCCGAGCGGGCGATCCAGCCGGTTCTTCCCCCCGATGTTTCCTTTCCCTATACCATCCGGGTGGTCTCCACCATTCTGGAGTCGAACGGATCGTCGTCCATGGCCAGTGTCTGCAGTGCGTCGCTTTCGCTCATGGATGCGGGCGTTCCGATCAAAACCGCGGTCGCCGGTATTTCCATCGGCCTGGTCAAGGAAGGCCAGCAGTACGAACTCCTGACCGATATTATCGGCGATGAAGATCATTACGGCGACATGGATTTCAAAGTGGCGGGCACCCAGCAGGGCATCACCGCGATTCAACTTGATCTGAAGATTGCAGGCGTCAGCGTGGATTTGCTCAGTGAAGCCATGGCGCGCGCGAAAGAAGCCCGGCTCAGCATTCTTAAAATCATGAACAGCACGATCAGTGCACCCCGGAGCGAATTATCAAAATACGCGCCCAAGATATCCGCCTTTTACATCAACAAGGCCAAGATCGGCGAAGTAATCGGCCCGGGCGGCAAGGTGATCCGTAAAATCTGCGAGGAGTGGGATGTCGAGATTGACATTGATGACGACGGCAAGGTGACCATCGCCGGCAAGGAAGCTCATAATATCGAGCAGGCCCAGAACACGGTCATGGGTATTGCTGCCGAAGCCGAGATCGGAAAGACCTACCGGGGCAAGGTCACCCGGTTGATGAAATTCGGTGCTTTTGTCGAGATTCTGCCCGGCAAAGAAGGGTTAATTCACATCTCCAAACTTTCCCATCAGCGTGTCCGGCGCGTGGAAGATGTGGTTAAGATTGGCGACGAAGTGACGGTTAAGGTTTACGAGATTGATGATCAGGGGAGGATCAATCTTCTCCTTGTCAAAAAGGAATAAGATCGTTCAAGAAGAAATCTGCCCCGGGATCACGCTCGTCGCTGAAAAACTTCCTAATTTTTACTCTTTTTCCCTCGGTCTTTTCATAAATCACGGCTCCCGGGACGAGCGGGCCGCGGACAACGGCATTACCCATCTGATTGAACACATGCTCTTCAAGGGCACCAGCCGTCGTTCCTCCCTGGAGATTGTGAAGATGATTGAGGGACTGGGCGGTTCCTTTGATGCCTTCACGACCAAGGAAAACCTGGTTATCCTGACGAAGTTTCTTTCTGAACATCTGAACCGGGTGTTTAGTTTAATCCTGGAAATACTGCTGGAATCGAAATTTGCCAGCCGGGATCTCACCAAAGAAAAATCCGTAGTCCGGGAAGAAATAAAAACTGATGAGGATGACCCTGGTGATTATGTCTTCGAACTGCTGTTCAAAGACCTGTTTCCCGGTCACAGTTTGGCCTGGCCCATCGCCGGCACCCAGGATTCGGTTGGAGCGATTAGCCCGGATCGGATCCGGGATTACTACCGCCGGATTCTGAGTCAGAAAGTGGTGATTGCGGTGAGTGGTGATTTTAAATTGAACCGGCTGGTAAGCCAGATCCGCCAGCATTTTTATGCCCGACATTTCCAGGAACAGCAGCGCCTTCCGCCTTCCCTCGGCCAACCCGCGGTGACAGTTCAGAAAAAGAAAGAAATATCCCAGGTGCACGTGCTTTTCGGCCTGCCGACCGCGGCTTACGATTCGCCCCTGCGCCGGCCGTTGTTGCTGCTCAATTCCGCGCTCGGTGGCAGCATGTCATCCCGGCTCTTCCAGGGATTGCGGGAAACTGCCGGTCTGGTGTACGATGTCCATTCTTTCATCGATTTTTACTCCGACTGCGGCGTGTTCGGTTTTTACCTGGTCTGCGACCGCCGTAAGCTAAAGGCGATCGCCGGTC
This sequence comes from Caldifarciminota bacterium, assembly GCA_965648775.1. GTDB lineage: Bacteria > Hydrothermota > Tepidihabitantia > SM23-42 > JAOAFX01 > CBFGIH01. Next base: position 3,420 of record CBFGIH010000095.1, read on the forward strand.
AGATGCGCCGGATCTTCCGCGCGATCCGGCGGGATGGTTTCACGCGCGAGGAAATCGAACTGGCCAAAACCTTTAACACGGGCAATCTGCTTCTGAGTCTGGAAAGCACGACCAACCGAATGATGAGGCTGGGCCGGGAAATGATGTATCTGAAGCGGATTTATTCCGTGGAAGAGTTAGTCAATTCCATCCGGGCTTTGAAAACAGACGATATCAACCGTTTGATTCCGGATTACCTGGACCTCGCGCGTTATTCAGTGGCGGCCATCGGACCCGTATCCAGAACCGATATCGTTTCTTTTCACGCTGACGCCAGTTCTTGAGCAAACCCGGCCATGAAAATCAAGGTCCGGCCCGAAGATTTCGTGGTGGAGGAAATCCTGAATCTGGATTTAAAAACGGCGGGGCCGTATACGATCCTGAAGCTGGTCAAGCATGCCTGGAACACGCTGGACGCCATTGATTTCATCAGTCGCCGGCTGAAAATTCCCAAAAAACTCATTTCGCGCGCCGGCTTAAAAGACCGATACGGTCTAACCACTCAGTTTTTATCCGTGCGGGGAAACCTGACCCGGGGCCTGATCGAAAAGAATTTAACCGTGACCATTGAAGGTCGATCAGATCACCCGGTGACACCGGCCATCATGCGCGGCAACCGGTTCTGGATTGTCCTGCGTGATCTCAAGCCCGAGGAACCACCGCGCATAACGCGCTGTCTTCAGGAAATACAGCGGGATGGTTTGCCCAACTACTTTGACGATCAGCGTTTTGGATCAGCCTGGCACAAAAAAGGTTTTTTTGCGCACTTGCTCATCCGGGATCATGTCGAGGGCGCGCTGAAACTTCTGCTCGGTTATCCTTACCCGGACGAACCAAAACCGCTGAAGTCTTTCAAAAATTACTGCCGGGCAGCGTGGGGGAACTGGGAGGAGATTTTTTTGAGAGCACCTCGTTCTTACCAGCCGGTGGTCGCTTACCTGGTCCGTCATCCCCGTGACTTCCGCGGTGCGATCAAACAGATTGACCGCGAACTGCTCAATCTATATCTCTTGGCTTATCAGTCGTATCTTTTTAATGAAATTCTTTGCCGTATCATCCGGCGGCATGCCCGTGAAACCATGGAAGTTTCATACACCGTCGGCACTTTCGTCTTTGGCCGGAACTGGCACGATCCGACCGCTTTGTCTTCGCTTAAAATACCCATGATCAACGCAAAGACCCGCTTGACCGATCCGCTGGCGTCGATCATCGCTGAAGTGCTGGAAAAGGAAGACGTGACGATCCGGGGCTTCAGTTTGAACAAAATGCGCTTTCGGGGCGTGCGTTTCAAGTCATTCCTGCGGCCGGCGCTGATCTGCCCCCAGGACCTAAAGATTGGATCCGCCGAACCGGACGAACTCTATGCGGGCAGGCAAAAAATGGCGGTTGATTTCACCCTGCCGTCCGGTTGCTACGCCACGATCCTGATCAAGCGCCTTTTGGCGTAGCCCTAATATTTTTCGATCAATTTTTTGACGATCGTCTCCGCGTTGACGATCAAATCAGTATCCTGTTCATCGAATCACTTAATACCCTTTTTGTCCATTTAATGAAATAGTAGATAGCAGACTAATTGTCTGATAAGTTGCCCGACCTGCCGTGAAGCGTTTTTCCTTGACATCATTATGCTTTTTTGTATACTTTTTATTCATGACCCCTGCCATCCGCGGTTTTGTTCTTACGGCCCTTTTTAGTTCATTTATTTTTGGTGACCTGATGTATGAAACGACTCTTAAAACCGATGGCCCGGACGGCACTGAAACCACGGCCCGTAATTTCTATAAAAATGACCGGTCCCGGATTGAGACGACCGTACGCAATTCTGACGGATCGGTTTCCAGCGTGATTGTCATTACCCGACTCGATAAAAATGTGATCTGGGTCTTAAATCCTTCAACCCGAACATATACAGAAGACAGTATAAAAAATCTTTCTTCGGAGAAATCCAGCCAGATAGTAAGCTCTCTTCCCGGTTCCGAATGCACAATTGAGCAATCAGGGCATGTTCGGAAAATCCTGGACCGGAACTGCGAAGAAGTGATCGCGGCCATGAGTTATATTGACGGCACCGACCACATTCGTGTTTCCCAGAGCCTCTGGTTAACCAGCGATCTGCCGGGCTATGAGGATCTTTTTGCCTACCGCATGAAAATCAAGGAACTCAGTTTGAGTCCATACCTAAGCGTTATGGCGTTAAATGATGAAAAACTAAAGACTTTTCATGAGCAGGTGGGAAACATTTACGGTTTCCCCATGGAATGGCGATTAAAAGCCGATTACCGGGAGCGCGATACTGAATATTCAATAACCATTTCCTACAGCGTAACAAAATACGCCTGCGCGCCCATCAGCAGCAATGTGTTTGAAATTCCGAGCAATTATCTCTTGACGTTAAAAATTAATTAATGTTTTTGAACGCGAAATGTTCCTTCAGGTCTGATTTGAATCGAAATATGGGAATAAAACGGGATAATCCGTGTATTCTATAAATGAAGGAGATGATGTTCTTATTGACCGGGT
>CBFGIH010000096.1:0-4932 GCA_965648775.1 Caldifarciminota bacterium
TTCCATACAAGAAAAAAACCAGCCCCAGTAGACCATTCCACAAAATATTTACATAACCCTTGCCCCGGATAAAGATGAACGCACCCAGGATCATGAATAATAATCCCGAACCGAGCAGATAAACATTCCGGGCATTCCATAACGCGATGCGTTTTCTAAGCCGGGGATCCATTTTATGTCCTGTTCTCGTGCTCCTCGTCGCGCTCTTTCAAAGCTTGTTTATAACGCTCCAGCAGTTCAAATTCTTCGGCACTGGTTAGAATATCAATCTGATCCTTTTCCCAGTCGCGCTTGATGCTTTTCAATAACGGCAAGCCGTTCTTTTTTCTAAACCAGAAATAATATCCAAGACAACCCAGCACCCACAACGGTCCGGCAATCCGACCAATGGTATGAGTCAAAATCACGGCAACCAGGATCGCGGTCACGCCGACCAGGCCGATGAAGCCCAGAACCGGAACTTTCACCCTGGTTCGGTTACGCCTGATGGTAATGTTAATGGGCATAGTATAGGGCCGGGGCGTATAGGGATCAGTAAATCGTAATTTAATCAAGGCAATGAATACAAGCAGGTATCCCAAACTCGCGCCAAACGCGTACATGTTACCCAGGGTATCCATCGCGCGCGGCGTCAAAGCCGAGAGGATTACCTCGAGCGCACCCATTCCCGAGAAGAACAGGATGGTGCGAACCGGTGTTTGGTATTTGGGATGGACTTTATCGAACCATGGGCTGATCAGTTTCAACTGACTCATGGAAAAGGTAACCCGGGACGCGCCCATGACACCGGTATTGGATGATATCAGCAGGATCGTGGCACCTAAAAACGCGGTGAATGGTCCAGCGATCACACCGATGTAGGGTATCTGACTGGCCAATTTGGCCACGGGATTAGCTTCGGCCGCGGCAATTTCCTGCCAGGGCAGCACTCCTAAACTCAGTGTGGAAAAAGCCGTGGCGAAGATAAAAACCGTAAAAATTAAAGATAATGATGTTCGCGGTATGATCGTGGCGGGCCGTCGGGTTTCCTGGGCAGCTTGGGAAATGGATTCAAGCCCTACATAAGAAACAATGGCCAATGATGAACCGTATAAAAAGTTCTGCATGGTTGGAAACTGAGTTTTCCACTGGTAGACTAAAAGCTCCGGCTTCCAGGCAAACAGAAAACCCATGATAATGATGGTGGATTCAGTAGCAATATCTACAATACCCAATATTTCATTTAATAATGATGATTCACGCACACCACGAATATTAAGCCAGACTAAAAAAGCAATAATCACCAGCGTTTCCAAAGCCCAGGCAGGATTGAGATTAGTTAATGGCCCAATTGTTATCTTTATATTGGCAATGCCGGGAAAAAAGAAGTTCAAATAACCCATGGAAGCATAAGCGAAAAGGGCGATATCGATCGTATAATCGAGCAAAAGCGACACGCCGGCGATGAATCCCCAAAAATCGCCCAGACCCCTGAGAGTATAATACTGACCGCCGCCCGCCACGGGATAGGCTGATGCCAATTCGGTGTAAGCCAGGCCAATCATGATATAAACCAGGCCGGCCAGGGCAAATGCCAGGTTGGTCGCGCCCTGGGCCGCAGCCATGACCAGACCGAGCGCAACATAGACGTCCGCGCCCACGTCGGCATAACCCCACATGAACGAACCCCAGACCGTGACATCGCGTCTGAGTTCCAGTTTTTTGTTGTTTATAGGAGATTCCGCCATAAAAAAATTCAACCATTATAGCCAAATCTTATTTTTTGTCAAGGGATACAGGCCTCCGGCTTGTTCTGTTACCTGATTGTAATCGGGCTTTACCATACTTATATCATGAAATTTCGATACACCAGGCCCACCTTTCTTGGTCACCTGCTCCTGCCGGCGGGCAAATCCTGCCGCGTATATAACATCACGGGCAGGATGGTGGAGCCGGCCCGGATGAGCCCGGGAATCTACTTTTTCGAAATCGACGGGGTAATTACCAGCAAGGTGTTGAAGGTAAAATAGACTAAAAATACGGTATATTATTTCCACTGCTTCCTGCACTCCCTTTTCAGGAGGTGCGGGTGGAATAAAAAAGAAATAAATATTTTTTTCTTGACTTTCGTTGATAAATAAATATAATGAAAAAATTAAGATGAGTTACGAGATTATAGCCCTTTTAACGATCTTTATTCCGATCATCGGTTCCTTTACTATCCCATCTGCCGGCCTGGTGAGCAAACGCCTGCGCTCGATCTGGTCGGTCGCACTCGCGGCCGTGACCGCGTTTCTGCCTTTATTATTAATCAAATTCGGTCTTTCCGGCACCGAACTCGTATTTCGCCGGTCCCTGGCGCTCGGTTTTGACTTCGTCCTGATCATTGATCCGTTGTCGATTTTCATGTCCATTGTTTCCTCATTTATCGGCTTATTAATTGTGATCTATTCCCTTGGTTATATCAGCCACGAGGAAAACCAGAATGAATATTACCTGCTGGTGATCCTGTTTATCGGCTCCATGATGGGACTGGTTTATTCCGGCAACTTAATTTTCATGTATCTCTTCTGGGAAATAATTGCCATCTGTTGCTGGCGTTTAATCGGATTTTATCGGGTAAAAGAGTATGTGATTAAAGCGGACAAAGCATTTCTGGTCACGTTCGGCGGCGCCGTGGTCATGCTTTTAGGCTTTATCCAGGTTTATCAGCTTTATGGTACGTTTGATCTCACCCACCTGCGCGGCATGCTGATCCCGGGCTCGGCCGTGCTCATGATCCTGTTTGGCATGTTTTCCAAATCCGCCACCGTACCCCTGCACACCTGGTTGCCTGATGCCGGTGTCGCACCGACCACGGTCACGGCTTTGCTTCACGCTGCAGTCCTGGTCAAAATCGGCGTATATGCTTATGCCCGGCTTTTCTGCTATGGTTTTCAGATTCCCCTGGGCTGGGCGCATAGCTTGCCCATCATCGTGGCCGTGTCCAGTCTGATCGCGGCTGGTGCCGCAACCATAGAAAACGATTTAAAACGAATTCTGGCGTATTCCACGGTCAGTCAGATTGGTTATATTTTTCTTGGGTTCACGGCAATGAATCCGGTTGGCATCGCCGGTTCTTTGCTCTTCATTCTGATGCACGGCCTGGCTAAAGCCGGGCTGTTTTTATGCGCGGGCATCGTTCTCCACAACACTCATGAACGGGATATCCGCAACATGGGAGGTTTGATTCAGACCATGCCCGTCACCGCGATCACATTTCTATTCTGCGCCTTTTCCGTCATTGGTATTCCGCCCTTCGGCGGATTTTTTTCTAAATTCATGGTGATAATGGGCACGGTCCAGGCCCGGCAGATCTGGGTAGCTGCCCTGGCTCTGTTCACGGCCGTACTGACGACTTTCTACCTGCTCAAAACTTTCAACGCCGTGTTCCTAGGCGAAGGCAAGAACCTGGCGCCGGAACGCACCCGCTCCATGCTGCTGGTCGTTGTGATCCTGACAGTCCTTTCCCTGGCCGCCGGCGTTTTCGTGTCATATCCCATGCGCCTGGTCAACGCCACCGTGGCGCACATTATCCTCTGGCAGCCATGAACCAGGAATTGCTGCTTTTACTCGGTCCGATTCTCATTCCCGCATTTTTCGCCGTGCTTTCTTTCATCCTGCCGCGCCCGTTCAGCCCGGTGATCCGCGCCGTGATCATGGTAATCGGTGCCCTGCTCACCCTGTACAATGGCTATATCCTGTTCCAGATCAAGCATCTTGATTTTTCTACAGCCTGGAATGGACTTGGTTTTGATTTTGATCTGCGTTTATATCCATTCAGCGCGTTCATTTTGCTCTCCGTGACTTTCTTCCTGGCCCTGCTGGTCATCTATTCCACTTACCGCATGGCCCGGCACTCCCGGATCCGGGAATATTACGCCTACCTGTTCTTAACCGGCGGCCTGGCGGCCGGTGCAGTGCTGGCGGACAATTTCATCCTGCTGGTTTTCTTCTGGGAAGGACTCCTGCTTACGCTCTACGGGCTCATTTCCCTGGGCGGCAAAGCCGCCATGCGCACCGCCACCAAGAGTTTCCTCATCAGCGGTTTTTGCGATTTCTGCATGATCCTGGGCATCGGCCTGACCTGGCTGGCATCCGGCACCCTGAAAATGTCGCAGACGCACCTTGTTCCCCATGGCCTGGCCGCAGCTGGGTTTATTTTGATGATGATCGGCGCCCTGGGCAAGGGCGGCGCCATGCCCTTTCACACCTGGATTCCAGATGCCGCGCTTGATGCACCGGTCACGGCCATGGCTTTCCTGCCCGGCGCCCTCGAGAAATTGCTCGGTGTTTATCTCCTGACCCGCATCAGCCTGGACTTTTTCATCCTGGAACCACGAAGCACTTTGTCCATCGTGCTCATGACGGTTGGCTGCGTAAGCATTGTTTTCGCCGTGCTCATGGCCCTGATCCAGAAAGACATCAAGAAACTCCTATCTTTTCATGCAATCAGCCAATTCGGTTACATGGTTCTGGGCATCGGCACGGCCCTGCCCTTCGGCATCGCCGGCGGTATTTTCCATATGATCAACAATGCCGTGTACAAGTGTGGTCTTTTTCTGGGCGCTGGTTCGGTGGAGCACCGCACAGGCACGACCGAACTAAAAAAACTTGGCGGTCTGTATCGGGAAATGCCCATGACCGCGATCGGTTTTATGGTCTGCGCGCTCGCGATATCCGGTATCTGGCCTCTGAACGGTTTTATCTCCAAGGAAATGATCTTCCACGGTTCCCTGGAAACCGGCTATAAAATTTTCACCATTGCCGCCTGGGTGGGAGCGATTTTCACTTTTGCTTCGTTCCTTAAAGCCAGCCACGCTATGTTCCTCGGTCCGCGCCCCGCCGAACGGCCAGTCGTGCGGGAAAGCGAAGCTCCGATCTGGATCCCGATCATCATTCTGGCCCTGGTTT